>NZ_CAWQGX010000032.1:0-200249 GCF_963894685.1 Proteus sp. G3927
ATTGTGTATTCCTGATGCACGTCCATTTGGTCTTTGTCACAAAATACAGGCGAAAAATATTTGTTCAGGATGCAATTGAAAAATTGCGAGGCTACTTTGCCAGTGTTTGTGCTGATTTTGATGTTGAACTGGTTGAAATGGATGGGGAACGGGATCACGTTCATTTACTGATTAATTACCCGCCAAAACTGGCGATATCTAATCTGGTTAACAGCCTTAAAGGGGTATCGAGTCGATTACTTCGACGTGATCGTCCTGATATTGCCCAACGTGATTACTACAAGGGGGTTCTTTGGTCGCCAAGTTATTTCGCGGGGAGTTGTGGTGGCGCACCAATATCCATTATCCACCAGTACATTGAGCAACAGGAAACACCTAGTTAGTTAAAAAACCGCGCCTTATATCCCCGACCTGAAGGACGGGGTTTTACGGTGCTTTGGATAAAATCTAATTATTCTGGTAGCACAATATAGCGCTGATAAACCATTTCTAAGTTATCTAATAGCCATTGTTTACCTAAAATCGGCTCTTCTTCTAAAACAGCGCGAAGGATATCGATAGTATAGGCCTGCGAAGCTTCATAAGAGAGAGGTAAATAACTGATATGCCAAGGCTCATAGGCAATATAACTCTCTTTATCGGTAAAAGGGCGATAAAAATCGTAAGCTGACATATTTTCAGTCAGCCAGTCATTAAGTTGTGCAAAATAGCCCCCTTGTTCATACTCCCAAGGTTCTAATTGCAATGATTGCCCATTAGGTAAACGGAAAGGATCGTAAAAATCAATTTCGGTTCCCCAATGATGGCGACTTGCTCCGGGTAATGCAGACCATTTTAAAATCGCCTCGCAGCGTTGGCCTTCTGATAATGTCTGAATATCAATAGGTTGACTTTCAGCATCTAATACAGGGCGAGTGCCTTCAAATTTGCCATTCCATATCGCTAACTGACGTTCAAAACTTCTAAATGAACTGGCAGGCATTAATTTAAATCCCGCTTTGGCCGCTTGTTGTTGTAACGCTAAAAAGGCTTTTGTCGCATTAAACTGTAAATGATGTCGCTCTGATAAAGTCACTAAATGATCCGTAGAACGACCCGTTAACATTAAAGGGGTTATCATAAAATAATCTGCTCCATGATCCGCTGATAGATGCGACTAAGTTGTTGTAAATCAGCAGCACTGACACACTCATTTACTTTATGAATGGTGGCATTAATAGGCCCTAATTCAACAACTTGTGCACCCATTTGGGCGATAAATCGTCCATCGGAGGTGCCTCCGCTAGTTGAAAGCGTTGGCTCTATATTGGTGTAGTGTTTTACTGAATAACGTACCGCATCCAGTAATTTTCCTTCACCAGTGATAAAAGGTTGCCCAGATAAAGACCAAGAAATGTGATAACGCAACTGATATTTTTGTAGTAATGCTTCAGTACGTTGACGAATTTCTTCATCTGTAATAGCGGTGCTAAAACGAAAGTTAAACTGTATAAATAACTCACCTGGGATCACATTATTACTGCCAGTTCCACTATTAATATTGGCAATTTGCATGGTAGTGGCGGGAAAATACTCATTGCCATTATCCCATACCGTATTCACTAACTCGTGAATAAAAGGTGACGCCATATGAATAGGGTTTTGTGCAAGGTGAGGGTAAGCAACGTGGCCCTGCGTACCATAAATAGTGACATTTGCTGTTATTGAACCCCGTCGGCCATTTTTTATCATATCGCCGAGTTGATGCTGACTTGATGGTTCACCCACTAAGCAATAATCAAGTCGCTCTCCTCGAGATATTAATGACTCGACCACTTTAACGGTACCATCATGCGCATCGGCTTCTTCATCGGAGGTAATTAAAAAAGCAAGACGTCCACGATGTTGCGGATAAGCATGCACAAATCGTTCAGCCGCGACAACCATGGCTGCGAGAGAGCCTTTCATATCGGCGGCACCTCGGCCATATAACATTCCATCACGAATAGACGGCTCAAAAGGCGGGTTATCCCATAATGCATTAGCGCCGGGAGGCACAACATCGGTATGTCCTGCAAATGCGAGGGTTTCTCCCTCACCACCACGACATGCCCAAAGATTTTCGGTCTGACCAAAAGGCATTTTTTCAATGGTAAAGCCCAAAGGTGCTAATCTGTCGATGATCAGTTGCTGACAACCTTGGTCATCTGGGCTTACGGAAGGTCGAGAAATAAGTTGTTGTGCAAGTTCAATAACAGGGCAGGACATAAAAATTAGGCTCCTGTAAAAGTCAGGTAATCATTAGCATTAAAACCTACCATAAAACGATTATCAGAAGAGACTAAAATTGGACGTTTAATAATGGCAGGTTTATCAAGCATAAGTGCAATGGCTGCATTCACATCAGTGATAGCATTTTTTTCTTCATCAGATAATTGACGCCAAGTTGTTCCTCTTTTGTTCACCAATGTCTGCCAATCTAAATTTTCTGTAAAGGTGAGTAATAATGCTTCCTTCAAACCGTCTTTACGGTAATCATGAAAAACATAAGGAATATGATTATCATCTAGCCATTTACGTGCTTTTTTGATTGTATCGCAATTTTTTATGCCGTACATCGTGTATGTCAGGTTAGTAGTAGACATGATATTTTCCTTATATGACAATACGTAATATTGGTATCAATACGTATAAGTGTTATACAGATCCAAAGTAGCAGGTTTTGTTGTAGTGAAAAATCCTATTTACATTATAAAATATATTGGATATTAACCTGTCACCTAAGTGTAACGAATTGTGTAACGTAGAGTAATAGAAATAAAGATTTCCGTTGGTAAAAGAAAATATGAAAAGTATTTCACTGAGTCTTATATTGCTTTTACTCTCTACTTTTAGCTGGGCTAATGAAGATGAAGACAGCAAAAAGGTTGATGAGTATAAAACAGCCCTACAGGCATTTTTTAACAGTGATTATTTATTGTGTTTAGGCGAAGGGAAATGGCCCGTTTACAGTAATGAAAATGATGCTCCATGGGTTTTAGAGCGAATGAATGCATTAATGGATGCTGGTTTAATTGAACAAACTGTCGATGGTGACGAGTGGGTGTTCTCTCTAAGCGAGAAAGGACGAAAAGCTTGGCAACCATATCAAGATTTTTGTTATGGACACCTTTTTATTAGCCAAATAAAAGAGATACAACCTATCGATTCAGATAAAAGTACTATCTATTTTTATTATGGAGTCAAAGATATTCCTGCTTGGGCTAGAAATAGTGATGTACAGTCAGCATTTAGTGAACTGGATATAGTGATTAACGGTATCAACCGAGAGCTTTATCAGTTAAAAATTGAAAAGTTACCCGATAATCACTTCAAAGTATTAAGTTATCCTGTCCCTATTGAGTGATTTTCTAAAGTGAGAAAATGGCTTCCTTAAGAACTTAATTACCCCGACTTAATGTCGGGGTAAATTCGTTTAGTGCTGATGCTTAATTAAGATAAGGCTCGCCGCTAAACGTGATGTCACTTGTAGTTTCTTTAAGATATTACGAATATGTACTTTGACGGTTTCTTCTGAGATAAACAGATTTTCGGCAATCTGTTTATTTTTCATTCCCACCGCCACTTCTTGAAGGACATCAAGTTCTCTTTTTGTTAACGCAGATAGCGGATCAGAATAGTTTTGTCTTAATTGGATATATTGCCAAACTTTTTCACTGTAAACGGGGCGCCCAACCACCGCTTTACGTAAACTGAGTAGCAACATATCAAGTTCACACTCTTTCAATAAATAACCGTTAGCACCAGCATCTAATGCAGCATACACATCATTGCGAGAATCTGAAATTGATAAAACCAATACATAAGATGTTAAACCACAGCGACGCAGAGAACGAATAATATCAATACCAGAGCGTCCTTGAAGGTGTAAATCCATCATAATAAGATCAGGATTTAACTGTTTTGCTGTGGTGATTGCTTCTTGAGCATTGCCACTTTCGCTTACTACAATAAATTCCTTGTCTTGCTCTAACAATAGCCGTAATCCATATCTCATGATAGGGTGATCATCCACTATCATAATTGAGTAGCTAGGCATAACCCCTCTCCCTAAAAAATAATATGCGTAATCTTTTCAACAGCAGAAAATAAAAAATAAATTCCAAATAAGGAATAAAAATTAGAATCAGATATCTTATTAAAACAATAAGAAAATAAAATTGACGGTTGGCAATATTACACCAATTATTGTTACGGGTAAAAAAGAAAATAACCAAAACGACTAATAAAAGTTCTAATGATAGATAAATCCTTTTATTACAATGTATTAAGTTAATTTTTAACTATATTAAAATGCAACTACAAGTAAAAATAGTTATTGATTTATAAAACAATATAAAAAGTTTAATTATTTTAAGAGTTAATTTAGTTATAGATAAATAATAAACAAAGATTGTATTTTTTCTGTTCGTGTTTATTTCCATAATGAAATTAAACTGGGTTAATAATATACCCAGAAATAGGTATGAGCAGTTTATAATAAATGAGATGAACTAATTTGAAAAAAGTGTCGATACCATCATGATTTAACGAGCTATTACCATTATACTAACCAAGCCCTTACCCTATTGATACAAAGGATATGAAGATGGAAGACAAACTACAACAAAGTGCATTGGATTTTCATGAATTCCCTAATCCTGGCAAAATCACAGTGACACCAACTAAACCACTAATAACACAACGTGACTTAGCATTAGCTTATTCACCGGGTGTTGCGGCTCCTTGCCTTGAAATTGCGGCTAATCCTTTAGCTGCGTATCGCTTTACAGCGAAAGGTAACTTGGTTGCCGTTATCTCTAATGGTACGGCTGTTTTAGGACTCGGTAATATTGGCGCCTTAGCAGGTAAACCTGTGATGGAAGGTAAAGGCGTATTATTTAAAAAATTCTCCGGCATTGATGTATTTGATATTGAAGTGAATGAAACCGATCCTGATAAATTGGTGGATATTATCGCTTCATTGGAACCGACTTTTGGTGGGATCAATTTAGAAGATATTAAAGCACCGGAATGCTTCTATATTGAACAAAAACTGCGTGAGAGAATGAATATTCCTGTCTTTCATGATGATCAGCATGGTACGGCAATTATTTCTACGGCCGCTATTATCAACGGGTTACGTATTGTTCGTAAAAATATTGATAAAGTTCGCTTAGTGGTTTCAGGTGCCGGTGCTGCTTCTATCGCGTGTATGAACCTTCTTGTCGCTTTAGGGTTAAAGCGTGAAAATATTGTTGTTTGTGACTCAAAAGGGGTTATTTATCAAGGCCGTGAAGCCAATATGGCAGAAACTAAAGCGGCTTATGCGATTAAAGATAACGGCAGCCGCACACTTGATGATGTGATCAACGATGCCGATATTTTCTTAGGGTGCTCAGGGCCGGGGGTACTGACCCAAGAGATGGTGAAAAAAATGGCACGGGACCCGCTGATCCTTGCGCTAGCAAATCCGGAGCCAGAAATTTTACCACCGTTAGTCAAAGCGGTACGATCAGATGCGATTATTTGTACCGGACGCTCTGATTTTCCTAATCAGGTCAATAATGTTCTCTGTTTCCCGTTCATTTTCCGTGGTGCGCTGGATGTGGGGGCAACCGCTATCAATGAAGAGATGAAACTTGCCTGTGTACATGCAATTGCTGAATTGGCACTGGCAGAACAAAATGAAGAGGTTGCTAGCGCATATGGCGATCAAGAACTGTCATTTGGCCCAGAATACATTATTCCAAAACCTTTTGATCCACGTTTAATTGTTAAAATTGCGCCTGCCGTTGCAAAAGCTGCAATGGATTCAGGTGTGGCAACCCGTCCAATTGAAGATTTCGCCGCTTATATCGAACACCTCAATGAATTCGTTTATAAAACGAATTTATTTATGAAACCTATCTTTGCTCAAGCGAAAAAAGAGAAAAAACGCATTGTATTGGCGGAAGGGGAAGATAACCGCGTTCTGCATGCGACTCAAGAATTAGTCACTTTAGGACTTGCTGAGCCGATCCTAATTGGTCGTCCTAGTGTGATTGAAATGCGTATTCAGAAATTAGGCTTACATATTCAAGCGGGTAGAGATTTTGAAGTTGTAAACAATGAAAACGATCCGCGTTTTAAAGAATATTGGCAAGAATATTATCAAATAATGAAACGTCGTGGTGTTTCGCAAGAACAAGCTCGTCGAGCCGTTATTGGTAATCCAACACTGATTGGCGCAATTATGGTACGTAGAGGGGAAGCAGACGGCTTGATCTGTGGAACCGTGGGAAGTTATTCGGAACATTTTGAAATATATAAAAATGTTTTTGGTTTACGTGAAGGATCTAATACTGCAGGGGCGATGAATGCACTATTACTGCCTAGTGGTAACACCTTTATTACTGATACCTATGTAAATGAAGATCCTACCGCTGAGCAACTTGCTGACATCACTATAATGGCGGCAGATACTATTCGTCGCTTTGGTATTGAGCCAAAAGCAGCATTAGTATCCCGCTCAAGTTTTGGCTCTTTTGACAGCCCATCATCCATAAAATTAAGAAAAGCGTTAGAGCTTATTAAACAACGCGCACCAGAATTAGAAATTGATGGTGAAATGCATGCTGATGCTGCTTTAGTTGAGTCAATTCGTCGCGATATTATGCCAGACAGCCCACTAAAAGGTTCAGCTAATCTGTTAGTGATGCCAACAATGGAAGCGGCGCGCATTAGCTATAACTTATTACGTGTCACTAGCTCCGATGGGGTAACGGTAGGTCCAGTGTTAATGGGAGTTGCTAAGCCTGCCCATATTTTAACGCCAATTGCATCTGTTCGTCGCATTGTTAATATGGTGGCATTAGCTGTGGTTGAAGCACAAACACAATCTCAACGCTAATCGCTAAACTGATTAAAATAACCACTTTAAGCAAAGCGCCTTTTTTAATAAAAGGCGTTTTTATTTTACGGTATCAATCCGTCAACATTAAATACAAATAATTATAACAATGATATTGATAATTATTCTTATTAATATTAATCTAAGCTTATATTAAAAATAAGTAAATATAACTATAAGGTTAATATGTTTTTTTCAATATCTAAATGGTTCTTGTTATTAGTTTCACTTATTACTGTCTGCGCATGTAGTACAGTAGAAAAAAACACCGTACCTAGTACAACTCCCGCTATTATTACATCAGCCAATATTATTGATACGCGTACAGGAAAGACAATCACAGCTAATGCGCTATTAACTCAATTAGCCAGCCAATCGCGGGTGATTGTTGGCGAAAAACATGACAATCAATATCACCATGAGATTGAGTATTGGTTAATGACACAACTTCCCAATAAACGTCCTCAAGGTGCGGTTTTATTAGAGATGTTGACGCCAGATCAGCAAAACTTAGTTGATAATACGAAAAAACGTTACTCTAGCTCACAATATTTACGTGATGAACGTTTAATGTCTGTACTCAATTGGAATAAAGGCTGGTCTTGGAAAGGGTATGGCAATCTGATTAAAGAAGGGCTACAAGCAGATTATCCATTGTTAGCGGCTAATATCGATCGCAGTGATATTACAAATGCATATAAAAACCCACCTAATATTGAAGGTGAATATTCAACGCAACCTGCTGTTCGTCAGCTTATTAGTAAAACTATTGAGCTTTCTCATGGTGGTGCACTTGATAAAACACAAATTGAAAAAATGACCGTGATCCAACAACTGCGTGATCGTGCAATGGCAAAAAGTTTATTAAATGCCCCTATGCCCGCACTGTTGATTGCCGGCTCATTTCATGCCACTAAATTAATGGGTGTACCTTTACATATTAAAGATTTAGCCCCTAATGAAACAGTCACGGTACTTATTATGGCAGAAGAAGGTAGCGATATTACCTTTGAACATGCCGATTATTTGTGGATAACTCCTGCAGCCCATCCTTGATTATTGATAATACGCATATGTTGATCTCTTCTTCCGTTAACCAAATGGCGCAATTACAGCCTTGTCGATATTCAGGCTTTATTTTATCAATAGTATTTCATTTTACTTTAGTCATTAGTTATTTCTATATCACGCAACAACGCCCGGTGATAATCCATCAACCTGCACCGGCTGTTATGCTTAGCTTAAGTGAAAACGTCCAAGCGGTGAATAAAGAAAAACAGATTGTCGGTGTTGATCAGCAAATGGCTGTCGCCAGCCAAAAAAAACAGCAGCAAGAGATTGCGGAGAAACAACCCAATCTTATTATTAATGAAAATGCAGATATTTTGCTTGAAAAGCCGAAAAAAGTGCTACAAAACCAGACCTCAGTTAAGGTTGCCCCTTCAATTGCACCAACCAAACCTTCACCTATTGTCAGTGAAAATGTATCGAGTTTATCCGCGCCCTCAACAAGCCATTCTGTTGCGAAACAACAGGCTAACGATGTTTCTGCAAATTATGATAGTGATGCAAATAAAGAAGCAGATGCCTTGGCATTATGGCAAGCTAAGGCCAAAGGTCATTTAAATCGTTATAAAGCTTATCCTGAAGAAGCGAAAAGAAAAGGGCGTACGGGAGCACCTAAAGTGCGTTTTATTGTTGATGGACAAGGTTATGTCATAGCCTGCGAATTGATTAATAGCAGTGGTGTGCGCTCACTAGATAAAGAGGCACAAAGTGTTATTAAGCGTGCTCAGCCATTACCAAAGCCCCCAGAAGAACTGCTTTTTAATGGTCAAATAACAATTGAAATGGCAATTGAATTTTCCACATTGACTTTATAATTCTAACATAACAAGGAATTAAACATGTTATCCGCGACAAGAAAAACGGTGACGCAGGGATTAACAGGTGCCATGATGGCAATCTTGATCACTGCAACACCGACAATGGCTCAAACAGAGAAGGACGTTATTATGATGCCACCGAAAGCGAATAAAATCCCCCATGTGATGACAGAACATGGTGACTCTCGTACTGATAATTATTATTGGCTTAGGGATGATGCACGCAAAGATAAACAAGTTATTGACTATCTTAAGGCTGAAAATGCTTATACTGAGTCAGTAATGGCAGCGGGCAAAACACTAGAAAATACGCTCTATAATGAGATGGTCGAGCGTATGGCACAAAATGATGCCTCAGTGCCTTATGACTATAATGGCTATACTTACCAAACCATTTACCAAGAAGGTAAAGACTTTCCTATTTATCAACGTAAACCAATAGGAAGTGATGGAGAATGGGAAATTCTTGTTGATGGTAATGAACGAGCTAAAGGACATGAGTTTTATCAATTAGGTGATTTAGCCATTAGTCCAGATAACAAACGTATTGCTATTGCTGAAGATAAAGAAGGACGTCGCAACTATACAGTTGCTTATAAAGATCTGACAGACAAAACATGGCAAGAGAATGTTTTAACCAATATTTCAGCGAATTTAGTATGGGCAAATGATAGCCAAACACTGTTCTATGTAGATAAAGATCCGCAAACTTTATTGCCATACCAGATTTATCGCCATCAATACGGTAGTGATAGAAAACAAGACGTGAAAATCTTTGAAGAGAATGATGATCGTTTTTATACCTGGATGGAAAAAAGCAAATCAGAAGATTATATTCTAGTCACTATTGCAAGCTCTACAACTTCTGAATATCGTTTAATTGATGCCAATGCACCAGAAAAACCCATGGTGGTTTTTTCTCCTCGCCAAGAAGGGCGAGAATATTATATCGATCATTTTAAAGGTGAATTTTATATTCGCTCTAATCATGAAAGTGAGCTATATGGTCTTTATAAAACGGCCTCTATTGATGCACCTTGGCAAACCGTAATTGCTCCTCAGCCAGAAGTAGACTTGGAAAGCTTCGAACTGTTTAATCGTTGGTTAGTGCTTGAAGAGCGCAAACAAGGTTTAGTGTCATTACGCCAAATTGATTGGAAAACAGGACAATCAACAAATATTATTTTTGATGATCCTGTCTATATGGCATGGCTAAGTGTCAATCCACAAGCTGATAGCGAAGAGTTACGTTTTGGTTATACCTCAATGACTACGCCTTCTTCTACCTATCAATGGAATATGCAAACCAAAGAAAAACAATTGCTTAAACAGCAGGAAGTGAAAGGCTTTAAGCATGATTTGTATGAAAGTGAACGTATTTGGGTAAAAGCACAAGATGGTGTCGAGGTGCCTGTATCGCTGGTTTATCGTAAAGACTTATTTAAGAAAGGCGAAAATCCAATCTTAATTTACGGTTATGGCTCTTACGGCAGCAGTATCGACCCCTCGTTTAGCTCTGCCCGTTTAAGTTTATTAGATAGAGGTTTTGTATATGCCATTGTCCATGTCAGAGGTGGCGGTGAATTAGGTAAACGCTGGTATAACCAAGGGAAAATGGAGCATAAAGTCAACTCCTTTACTGACTTTATCGATGCCACAAAATACCTTATTAACCAAGGTTATGGTGCACCCAAACATGTCTACGCGATGGGCGGTAGTGCTGGTGGATTACTTATGGGAGCCGTTATTAATATGGCACCTGAACTCTACCGTGGTGTTGTGGCTCAGGTACCATTTGTCGATGTTTTGACAACCATGCTGGATGCTTCTATTCCGCTCACAACAGGTGAATATGAAGAGTGGGGTGATCCTGCGGATAAAGACGTTTATTTCCGTTTAAAATCTTATAGCCCTTACGATAATGTTGAGGCTAAAGCCTATCCTCATTTATTGGTCACTACAGGTTTACATGATTCTCAAGTTCAATATTGGGAGCCGGCAAAATGGGTGGCTAAATTACGTGAATTAAAAACAGATAATAATTTGCTTCTGCTTGAAACAGATATGAGTGCAGGACATGGAGGTAAATCCGGTCGTTTTAATCGTCTACGTGATACTGCGAGAGAATATGCCTTTATTTTAATGTTAGAGCAGCCTGATATTTATTTTAAGACACAAAATATCAAGTAATTAAATCAAGCCTTTTAAATTTTTAATGATTAACCTGTCTCTCTTTAATGAGAGACAGGGTTAATGCTATTAATTTTTATCTTATAAAACAATAATAACAATATCGTTATTTATTAAATTAAATAACTTTTAGCTTATAGAAAGCAAAGTGAGCCTATTTAAATAAAACAAAGAATAGGTTTATTATGAAAACTCAATTAACAAGGAACATACTTGGCTCTTGTATTCTATTTTCTGGTATTCATTCTCTGGTGTTTGCGGCTGAAACGGAAAAAACAGTTCAATTTAGTAGTTTAAAAGTCTCATCGGCACAAAAACAAACACCAGAGCAAAAAGCGTTAGCTAAGCCGGGGGCTTATAGCTCTATTGGTGAAATCAATAATCTTAGCTCGGTAGAACAAGCATTACGATCTACACCGGGAACTTACACCCAAATGGATGCCAGTCAGCCGGGGGTTGGGGTTAATATCCGGGGATTAAGTGGTTTTGGTCGAGTCAATATGATGATTGATGGGGTGACACAAACGATGTATAGCACGTCACCTAGCCAATATGCGCATGGTGGACAACCATACAACCAGTTTAATAGCATGATCGATCCTAACTTTATTGTGCAAATTGATATTTCTCGTGGTCAACAAGATGGTGAAAATAGTATTAATGCATTAGCGGGGAGTGCTAATTTTAAAACAATAGGTATTGATGATGTTTTATTTTCTAATCATCGTTGGGGAATAAGAAGTAAAGCGGCTCGAGGGACTAATGGATTAGGTTATAACGGTATGGTTGCGATCGCAGGAAAACAGCCGATACTTAATCATGATGGTTATATTGGCGCTATGTTTGCCATAAGTGGACATAATATTGAATCTTCTTATAAAAATGGGGCAGGTTTTAATAGTCATGAGTTTGCAACCACTAAAGACTTTAACCAAAAGCCACATTCTGAATTAGCAAAAATATCGTTTAAACCTAATGATTCTCATGAAATAGAATTAAGTGGTCGGTTTTATAATAATAAATTTAATCGAAGAACCATAGAGAGCCAAGATTATTATGCTAAATATCGTTATACCCCGCTAAACGATCTTTTTGATAGTGAAATATTATTGAGTAGAAGCCAAGCTTCGCAAAAATTTGCCGGTGACTCTTTAATGTCATTACGCAATGGACATGCGAAAAATATTTCCAATGCACTTGTCGCTAAAAATACCAGTCGATTTAATTATCATGAGCTGGATATGGCACTAACATTAGGCACTAAACTGATGTCGATTGATTATAATCGAGAAGTGACAGCTCCTTCGAGCGATCCATGGCAATCACAAAATATGATTGAATACAATGTATTTGCTCCGCAAGGAAAAAACGACATCAGCAGTCTTTTTTCACAAATAAAATTTGAATACGATATTTATACCCTCGCATTAAATTTAAACTATACGGATTATCATATTAAAGGATATAAACCCGCTTGTGATCCCAAAGCAGCGTGTTTCCCTGAAGGTGCGATGAATGTTAATCGCCACGAAAAAGCGTGGGAGCCGGGAGCACTCTTTTCTGCACAAATTATCCCTGAATTTGAACCATTTATCAGTTATGCCCATACGACAAGGGCGCCGAACCCACAGGAAATTTTCTTTGCTAATGAAGGTGGGGCATCGATGAACCCCTTTTTAAGAAGTGAGAAAGCGGATACTTTCCAAATAGGTTTTAATAGTTATCGCCCTGATTTAATTGTTGCCGGAGACAGCTTTCGCTTAAAAGCACTTTGGTATCATACTAAAGTTAAAAACTATATTTCCAGTGATTCTTATAATGTTTGTAAAGGGGGTAAACGCTGTAAAATCGATGGCACTTTTACTGACGATGACTACAGTGGCATGGAATACGATGGAAATATCTATTTATACACAAATAGCCTTGATCCTGTCACGATGAGAGGCTATGAACTACAAGTAAACTATGATGCTGATGTATTTTATACCACACTTTCTTATAGCAATGAGCGTACCTCACAACCCACTTCTCTTGCGATGGGGGATTTTGGGCAAAGTCCTGCATCAGAACTTCCCAAATACTACGCAACAATTGATGCTGGTGTGAGGTTATTCGATGACCGATCTCTCGAATTAGGCACCATCATTCAAATTACCGGTAAAAGTCGTAAAGCTTCAGCTGAAGGGTTTGATTTTGATACAGGCACTATTCCCATGGTCGAACAAGAAAAAATCCCTACCGTGATCAACGCGTACGCTAACTATCAAATGAATAAAAATGTGTCATTAAAATTTGCGGTACATAATCTCATGAATAAAAATTATTCAAATGCACTTGATAGAAGTAATTCAGCGCCAATTATGGATGAACAGGGACAAAATAAACAAACGGCTAGAGGCAGAAGTTTCCTGTTTGGTGGAGAAATTCGTTTTTAATATAAACGGTAATATACCCTGAAAGCAGGGCGAAAGCGTTTTCTGCTATCCATCGTTACCAAGTAACACAAACGGCATCATTAAGATGCCGTTGTTATGGTTGCCATGTATATGGTTTAAATGGATGACTTGCTCTTGGGGGCTGGTTTACGTTTAGCAGGTATTTTTTGTGTATTTATCACTTCACTGGTGATCCAGCCATCTTCAACACGCGTTTTTAGCGTATCACCTTTTTTAACTTGTTTCGTATTTTTCAGTACGTCACCTGAAGCAACTTCACTAATGCTGTAACCGCGAGAAAGGGTTGCGAGAGGACTCACACTTTCTAAACGTGAACAGCTAATTGCAAATTGTTCACGTTGACGAGCAAGCTGTTGTGAAATACTTTCTCTCATACGATAAATTAACTGTTGTTGTTGGCGCAGTAGTGCTTGTATTTGAGGGCTTGGCTCTTGGTAATTAAGGCGTTTTTGTAGCTGAGTATGTTGATTCTGTTTTGTTTGTAGGAGGCGCTGAAAACTGGTCACTAAACGCTGTTTAGTTGTAGCCAATACATTTTGTTGGCGAGCAAGGCGTAAGTGTGGATGCTGTTGTTGTAAGCGATGATGAAGTTGTGTTAGTGCGCGTAATTTTTTTGCTAGATAATAATCCATCGCCATTTCAAGACGTTGTTGCTGTGACTGCAATTGGCGTAATAGCTCGAGTTTGTTGCGACTAATTAACTCAGCAGCGGCAGAAGGGGTTGGCGCTCTAAGATCGGCAATAAAATCAGCAATAGTCACATCAGTTTCATGACCCACGGCACTGACAATAGGAATATCACTAGCAAAAATAGCACGGGCTACGCGCTCATCGTTAAATGCCCAGAGATCTTCCAATGAGCCGCCACCTCGGCCGACAATTAGCACATCACATTCTTTACGACGGTTAGCCAGCTCAATGGCATGGACTATCTGCATTGGTGCTTCCGCACCTTGAACGGCTGTGGGATAAATAATAATAGGTAATGAGGGATCACGACGACGTAAAATATTTAAAATATCGTGTAAGGCTGCGCCAGTTGAGGAGGTGATCACCCCAATTTGTTTAGCAGGTGTTGGTAGTGGTTTTTTATGAAGAGCATCAAATAAACCTTCAGCACTTAGTTTTTGTTTTAAAAGCTCAAATTGCTGCTGTAATAATCCATCACCCGCCGGTTGCATACTTTCGACAATCAGTTGGTAATCACCACGGGGTTCGTACAGTGTGATAGTCGCACGTACTAATACTTGCTGACCATGTTGAGGGCGAAAAGTGACTTTTGTGTTTTGACCGCGAAACATCGCCGCTCTAATTTGAGCATGGGTATCTTTTAACGTGAAATACCAATGACCAGAAGCAGGTTGAGTAAAATTGGAAATTTCAGCACTGATCCAAATGCGACCCATTTCCATTTCTAATAACTGGCGAACGGTCTTATTTAGACGGCTAACAGTAAAAATATTATTGTTTATCGGTAGAGTCATGTGAGCCAGATCAAATTTTAAAACAAAGACTTAATTGACTGATACTACCTAAGTTAGCCAGAGGATCAATAAAAATTTTCAAAAAAAGCTAGAAGCAACCGATTACGGTGTGTATAATGCCGCGGCAATATTTTCCATTTCTTAAAAGCCGCCTTGGTGAGATATTGCTATGTTACGAATTAAAAAAGAAGCACTTACATTTGATGATGTTTTGTTAGTTCCTGCACACTCGACTGTCCTTCCTAATACTGCTGATTTATCTACTCAACTGACTGAAACAATTCGCTTAAATGTGCCTATGCTTTCTGCTGCAATGGATACTGTGACTGAAGCATCTTTAGCTATTGCATTAGCTCAAGAAGGTGGAATTGGTTTTATCCACAAAAACATGCCTATCGAACGCCAAGCTGAAGAAGTTCGTCGTGTTAAAAAACATGAAAGCGGTGTTGTGACGGATCCTATCACGGTAACACCAGAAACTTCTTTACGCGAAGTCCAAGCAATGACAGAGCGTAATGGTTTTGCTGGCTATCCGGTAGTGACTAAAGACAATGAATTAGTGGGTATTATTACTGGTCGCGATGTTCGCTTTGTCACTGATTTAGATCAACCTGTCACTGCGGTAATGACGCCAAAAGAGCGTTTAGTTACCGTTAAAGAAGGTGAAGCGCGTGATGTTGTTATGCAAAAAATGCATGAGAAGCGCGTAGAAAAAGCCTTAGTAGTCGATGATCATTTCCACTTAAAAGGCATGATCACCGTTAAAGATTTCAAAAAAGCAGAACGCAAGCCTAATGCATGTAAAGATGAGCATGGTCGTTTACGTGTAGGTGCTGCGGTTGGCGCTGGTGCAGGTAACGAAGAGCGTATCGCTGCATTAGTGGCAGCTGGTGTTGATGTTCTTCTTATCGACTCCTCACATGGTCATTCCGAAGGGGTATTACAGCGTATTCGTGAAACTCGCGCTTTATATCCAAACTTACCTATTATTGGGGGTAATGTGGCAACCGCAGAAGGGGCTTTAGCGCTGGCGGATGCAGGTGTGAGTGCTGTTAAAGTGGGTATTGGCCCTGGCTCTATTTGTACCACTCGTATCGTAACAGGTGTTGGGGTTCCACAAATCACCGCGATTGCTGATGCTGTTGAAGCACTAAAAGATCGCAATATTCCGGTGATTGCTGATGGTGGTATTCGTTTCTCTGGTGATATTGCTAAAGCATTAGCCGCTGGAGCAGCATGTGTGATGGTTGGCTCTATGTTTGCAGGTACAGAAGAATCTCCGGGTGAAATCGAGCTATTCCAAGGTCGCTCTTATAAATCTTATCGTGGTATGGGCTCTTTAGGCGCAATGTCTAAAGGTTCATCAGATCGTTATTTCCAAACTGATAATGCAGCAGACAAATTAGTACCAGAAGGTATTGAAGGTCGTGTGGCATATAAAGGCTTACTGAAAAATATCGTTCACCAACAAATGGGTGGCTTACGTTCATGTATGGGCTTAACAGGCTGTGCAACCATCAAAGAATTAAATACCAAAGCTGAATTTGTTCGCATCAGTGGTGCGGGTATTCAGGAAAGCCATGTTCATGATGTGACTATCACGAAAGAATCGCCTAACTATCGTTTAGGTATGTAATTATTCGAGAAAGGCTTGAAAACAGAAAATGTTAACAAGCCTTTCAATTTAATGACTTTTTATTTGTTTTGGAATTCACCACAAATGACAGCAAATATCCATAATCATCGCATTCTTATCCTTGATTTCGGTTCGCAATATACACAGCTTATTGCTCGCCGTATTCGCGAAATCGGCGTTTATTGTGAACTCTGGGCATGGGATGTTACAGAAGAACAAATTCGTGAATTTAACCCCAATGGTATTATTCTGTCTGGTGGCCCTGAAAGTACTACAGAAGACAATAGCCCACGCGCTCCGGAATACGTCTTTAATGCGGGAGTGCCGGTATTAGGTATCTGCTATGGCATGCAAACTATGTCTATGCAATTAGGCGGTGATGTTGAAGTCTCAGGTGAGCGTGAATTTGGTTATTCACAAGTTGAGATCCGCGAAACCTGCGAACTGTTCCGTGATATTCAAGACTCCGTAAGTGAAGATGGCAAACCTTTATTAGATGTATGGATGAGCCACGGTGATAAAGTTACGGCTATTCCCGCTGATTTTGTCACTATTGCTAGCACTGAAACTTGCCCATTTGCGATTATGGCAAATGAAGAGAAGCGTTTCTATGGTGTACAGTTCCACCCAGAAGTTACCCATACCCATCAAGGTTTAGCCATTTTAAAACGCTTTGTGTTAGATATCTGTGGTTGTGACGCATTATGGACATCCGCGGCGATTATTGAAGATACTGTTGCTCGTTTAAAACAACAAATTGGCGACGATCACGTTATTCTCGCGCTATCGGGTGGTGTAGACTCTTCTGTTACCGCATTATTATTAAATCGTGCCATTGGTAAACGCTTAACCTGTGTATTTGTTGATAATGGCTTATTACGCCTTAACGAAGCCGAACAAGTTATGGCGATGTTTAAAGGCAAATTTGACCTCAATATTATCCATGTTGAAGCTGAAGATCGTTTCTTAACTGCGCTAAAAGGTGAAAACGATCCGGAGAAAAAACGCAAAATTATCGGTCATACCTTCATTGAAATCTTTGATGAAGAAGCGGTTAAATTACCGCAAGTCAAATGGCTAGCACAAGGCACAATCTATCCTGATGTGATTGAATCAGCCGCATCTGCAACAGGTAAAGCGCATGTGATCAAATCACACCATAACGTAGGTGGCTTACCTGAAGATATGAAGTTAGGTTTAGTGGAGCCATTAAAAGAACTATTTAAAGATGAAGTGCGTAAAATCGGACTTGAGTTAGGTTTACCTTACGACATGCTATACCGTCATCCATTCCCAGGACCAGGTTTAGGGGTGCGCGTATTGGGTGAAATCAAGAAAGAGTATTGTGATTTACTACGTCGTGCTGATGCTATCTTTATTGAAGAGCTACATAAAGCCGATTTATACAATAAAGTCAGCCAAGCATTTACAGTATTCCTACCTGTCCGTTCAGTGGGTGTTATGGGCGATGGTCGTAAATACGATTGGGTAGTTTCATTACGTGCTGTGGAAACCGTAGACTTTATGACCGCACATTGGGCACACCTACCTTACGATTTCTTAGGCCGTGTTTCTAACCGCATTATCAATGAAGTAAATGGTATTTCTCGCGTGGTTTATGATATCAGCGGAAAACCACCAGCAACGATTGAGTGGGAATAAAATAACGTTTATCAGCAATAGTTGATAAAGGTTAAAAAACCAAAAGCCATCAGTATGTTACTGGTGGCTTTTTTGTTTTCTATGGTTGCTAATGGTTGACAAGAACCGAAAAAAATGACGGTATATGTGGCGGTGTCATTTATAAATAAAAATAATTTCAACCAAACACCGTATTGCAAGAGCGTGAGATAGTTGGTTCTGTTTTTACTTATGCCATAGATAGAGGTTATGAAATTAGTAACCCAGCAGATGCAATAAAGGCATCTTCGATAGGGACTTTTCAGGCACGAGAAAGGGCAATGTCACCGAAAGAAATCGGTATCTTATTTCTTGAACTGGAAAACTATAGTTGTTATCCAACCTTAAAATTGGCTGTTAAATTTGTCTTGTTAACATTAGTTAGAAAATCTGAGTTTATTCACGCTACATGGGATGAAATAGACTTTAAAAATAGACAATGGGTGATCCCTAAAGGGCGAATGAAGGGGAGAAAAGGGCATGTTGTTTTTAAACATCCAGCTATTTTTACCAACTATAATTAAATGAGGTGGGTCAAATAGTACTTGATAAAAAGTATTATCTGGTAATGGAATATTTTTAAAATCAGAAATAACATCAGGTATTATATTTAAAATTCTTCCATCACATAAAACATATTCTTCAGCTCTAATGTCATTAAATAAAACTCGGTCGTCTTGTTTATCAAAATAAAACATACGAGAGCCACAACACATATCAAGTATTGGCTTCATTATATCCTCTGAATTTTAGGCATAAAAAAAACCTGCTAGTGCAGGGGGGAGAATTTGGCAAAATATATAGATTAAATATAAAATAAATTATTAATACCCTTCTAAAGGATGCCAGATACCTATATATTCTTTTGCTGGAAACACCATTGTGCGTATATCATCGTCATCATTGATAATATCTGTTATTTCTTGGGCTTTAATGGCATCATCTTTAGATTCGAAGAATTGAATAACACCTGATGCTCTAATTACATGAACACCATCTATAACGGCAGTGTCATAATATGCAAGTACCCACATAAGGATTGCCTTTATCTGATTTTTTAAATGTTAAAATCATACTCATATTCATGCGGTTAATCTACTGTCAAAATACCTTTTTAATTCACCTTTATTTGATTTAATGCCTCACGAACAGCGTTTAATCGTGATTCCATTCTTTCATAGACAATCAACTACTGATAATGATGAGGTTAACAATTTTGTTAATCGTAACAAATCAGATAAATAAGAGGCATTGAACATAAAACAAAGTAGCTTCTTGGTCGCATTCGATTTACTTGACCAGAATGCAGATTTAAATGCAAAAGTTATCTATGAGCCGGTTGATATTGTTTCTGCTGAAGAAAAGTAGATACAACAGAAGAAATAGCTAATTTCCTTAAAAAGTGTGAAATCAAAGTTAAAAATGAGCAATTTTGTAGTTAACTAGCCAGTAATGTGTTTGAGGGAAAATCGGAAGATAGTCCATTTTCAATAGATGAAGGGCTTTCTAGCTAGTATTTTCAAAGCACGCAGGCCAGTGATGGTGCACTGACCTGTATTTTCACAGAGCACCTGGCTATGAGGTGATATATGACAGCTCCACATAATACAGAAGTTCAAAGAACAATTCATCACGTAGCGAGTGAATTGGCAGCTTTAGAGTTTATAAATCAAGATGTTGCACGCGAGATCTCACAAGTTGCCGAAGCGGTCGCCAATATGTTTACGGTGCTTTATTACCAGGCAGAAACTGGAGATGCAACAAAACAGGATTTTCAGGAAGCACAGGCTAAGCTTCAGGAAGTGTTGTTAACATTATGATTTGTCGATTCAAAGGCGGTAATTAGCCGCCTTTGAGTGTGATAGTTCATAAATTCATATTTTAGATTGATAATTTTTTTGGCATGGTACTTAATTAAATCTGATGAGCGGTCTTTGAGTAATACGTAAACATTGGCACTGAATTAAAGAAAATATCACAGTTCATTATATTGTAGTTATATTTTGTTTTGGCTATAAAGTTTTTTTAATTTAAACTTGGTTATATTTTATTTATTTTTTAATGAGTTAGGTTTAATATATGAGCTAGGTAATTGGCTTTATGATAGGCTATATTTTTTGATAATACTAAATAATTATTCTCTGATAGGTATTCTATTACCCATGTAAAAATACGTTACTGGTGGCAACAATACTAGAAGCGAATAGCTTTGAATGGATTTTTAAAAATTAATGATAAAATTCTATAGTAAGAAAAAAGCTTAAGCATTTTTATAAGAAATATGAACATTACCAATAAGGAGTATTTATGTTTTCTGATTTTTGGAGTTGGATATTAAGTGTTGCTATATCTACTGGTTTGGTTGGTGTTATTGGGTATTTTTTACGTGACACTTTAAGTGTTTTTTTTGCAAAATCTGTTGAACATAAATTTGATAGAAAGTTGGAAAATTTCAAGGCTGAATCTCGTAATAATGAGAAAGAGCTAGAGCAAATTAGAACGTTCCTTGTATCAGCCCATAGAGAGCGTGATTCAATGATTCAAACTAAAAAATTGGAAGCAGCAGAAATACTGCTGCGTGCACGTCACGAACTTTCTCAGCTATCGATGCTTGTTGAATATATGAAAATCCTCAATACTGAGAGAATACTCGATAATAAAGGGGATCCTAAAATTACTGAGTTTATTAATCTACTCATAAAACCTTTTGATTTAGATGAGAAGATTAAACAACTTGGTTGTTTTGATAAAACGTATCCTCGGTTATATCTTACTGATAAATCATTGAAGTTATATGATGCATATGAGGGTATTATCCTCAATGCGGCTATTATGATGAAACTTTTTTCTTTGAACCTACCCAATAGAAGTGATTTTATAAAAGAAAGTCAGTTAAGTGAAAAAATAATTGAATTAGTACCCCTTTCAAAGGATGGTTTTAAGCAATTTGGAGAGGCTTATTCATATCACTGGGCAACTCATTTTTATAATGAAATATTACGTTCACTTCGGCACGAAATATCTGGTGCAGATGATCTGAATAGAGATGCCGAGTCTGCGGAACGTTTAGGGATAAATTCTCGTCGTGCACAGATGAGTATTTTTGCCTCTCTGGAACAAGTAGGTCTACCTGATACTTTAATAAAGCCTGATGAAAAAGCAATGCAACGTGCTGTCGTTGCTGAAAAAACATTAGAATGATAGGTTATTAGAACTAGTTATTAGCTTAATTGATAGTAAGTAATCTTCAAAAAAGCTAGTCAAGGGGGCAATCTCGTTGACATTTACTGGGTTTGTTAAAGGTTATAGAGGTCTGGTAGAACAACACATAATATTGTGCAATATCAATTTGATAAGGAACTCGCAGAATTTAATGGCTACTACACTAGATGATCTATTAGGCGATGGGCGACTGGTACGCCTTTTTTCTAACGAAAATCGCGCTTGTGCACTTCAGCTATGGGTCTTGCAGATTAAATCTGAACAGCAGACTGAATTGCGCTTAGTCTACGGTCGCTTACTCCCATACAGTCATTCAAACAATTGTTGGTCCTTCAGCGATAACGATAACTATCTTGTGTTAGGAAACTTCAAGGCAAAGCTTACTCGTCTTAACCTATATATAGATAGTATCAATTGTGTAGAACTTTTAAGACAATTGTGTACAGGTCGGTCAATCTCAGAAATAAATGAGCTCCTGAGAATTGAATGTCCTAGAAAAGTAACGGAACAGTTCGGTGCTACTGCTCTGGTACCTAATAACCTGACTTATCGCCCAGCCTCGTATCTACTCAACCGAGATGCACATGACAACCGATCTCTTTCTAGTCCGCATGGTGCAGCTGGTGCCATTAGTGCTTCGATTACCCAACTCAGTAAGGACGCATTATTTTTGTTGAATGGAGAATACAGTGCAGCCCTAATTATAGCGTTAGTTGAACAGCTCAATGCCGAAACTGGTTTAGATTTTGGCGCAGTAGATACAACACGATTTGGAGATATCGAGTTATTGGTCTTTCCTACATTGAATGACCTCGAGCAAAATTTGTTAAGTATAGAATGGATTGATTCACCGCGTGCTTTGTCTGTTAGATTTGATCCGGTACAAGTGTCGTTTTTTAACAAATTTCAGTTCCACTTGAGCATTGAAAACGATGACCAAATTATCTCCTCGACAATTGCTTCAGCAAATTGTGAAGAGGGCGGAGTGTATAAATATGTGTTTCAAGTGAGCAAGGAATTATGGGAAAGGACGGATAATACAGAGCTGGAGATTTTTGGCTTTTCAAATGATTACCCTAATGAAGGGGTACTCTGCTGTCGGTGGCGGGTAGGATATGTACGAGAGATTAATGTTCTAGGCCACATGGTTAAACAAGAGGATAGTCCCATCAGATTTGACTGGCTTGAAAAAGCAACCAGACCAGCTATGTCAGAGCGTGTAAAGGCTGCTCTTACGGTTAACCGGAGCAATTTGGGATTTGGTAGCCGCGTCGGTGGGCGGCAGGCAGACCCTTGGGTTCCGCCGAATCATGAACTTCTTTCTCTTTTCACACGATTTCATCCTCCTAAATCGGAAGGGCAGTTTTTCCAAAGATGGAGTATGGGGGATGGCGAAGGACGACTGCAGTTCGTTGAATGGTTTAAATCTCTACTGTCTAAGTATCAGCAGAATCAAGTCGTGATTTTCGATCCTTACTTCGAGACCGCTGGATTGGGACTAATGCTGATTTGTGCAGCAAGGAATTCAGATTATATAATCTTTACATCACTACCAAAGCCATTAAAAGCGGATGAACATGGACAGTTTACCTCGGGGAGAGTCAATAATCTGATAGCAAGCTGTAATCATAATCGTAACTTACTAAATCGTATTAAATTTCGTATCTATGGACTAAAAGAAGGGCGACTGCATGATCGTTACATTTTGATTATGGGGCGAGATGAGCTCCCGATTGCAGGATTTCATTTATCTAATTCGTTTCAAAAGGCGGCTGAAAATTATCCTTTGCTGATAACTCCAATCCCTGCGGATGTTCTGCTTCAAGTAGAGCAATATAAATCTGCGATGGTGAAAGATGCGATGGCTACGAAGTTTGATTCTAAGGTCGAGAATTCCGTTATGCGGCTTATTTTCGACTCTACAGTATCATCTTCAACACAGGAATGTTACGAACCTCTAAGCTTTTTAGAAAAGTGTGATGCTGGCTATGTGCTCGGCTTGTGGTCTGGAGAAAACTCACTAAAGGGCCTGAGTGGTGACCAGCTAAGAACTCAGATGAAGGCGTTAGGATTACTTAGAAATAATTCCCTTATATTGAAAGATGGATTGAAAAACTGCATCAATATGCAAGAGGTAAATATTAGGAATTTTATTTCAGTATGGGAAATATTAGGGGAAATACTCGCAAATTCTTCTATAGGAGATACTAAATTAAGATATCTTGAATTAGAGCAAGGTTTTCTCGAGTTTTTGAGGCAATACCTTAATAGTTCGTTCGAGCGCGTACATAATAACATGGACAAGGAATTAACCACGTTGGACGTACAATTATTTCATAAGCCAATTGAAATATTATTGCATTGTCCTTATCGCACAGAACAACTATGCCATGCGATAAAATATAACGCTCTTACTTGGTCAGAATATTTTGCCATAAAGTTTCTATGGCTGTATGCCCCGAACTATTTGCTGAATATTACTGAAGCACAAATCTTAACTCTACCAATTGAACCCAATGAAACCGAAGCCCTAAGGTTATCATTATTAAGTCAGATTATTAGCGAAATTTCATTATCGATAGAATTTGGCATCAATAAAACTCAACTTGATAACCTTATTCATAGTGAACAAGGGTTACTTCGCTGGATGGGACTTAATGCTCTTGAACGACAATTAGACTCACCAGATGCATACGTATCAACGTTATCGTTGCTCGAAGCTTTTTCCTATGAGGAACGAATACGAGCACTAGGGTGGATGGTTCACCATGCAGCAATGAATTCGAATAAAAAGGAAACCTTTAAAAATTTAGTAGCAGTGCTACATAAAATATTGCCAGATGTTGTGATAGCTGAAGACCTACGAGTTTTGGTCGACTCTATGCGGGGACATATGAAACAATTATCATGGGCTGAGCCATGGTTATTTCAAGACGTGGTGTTTCCGTTGCTACAGAGTGAGCGTGTTTTGACTGAAGATGCCTGTGATATATGGATGCAAGAGTTGGCAAGTATGTTGGAACTGTACTCAAACAATCAGTCTCATTTGTTTGAGCGATCCCGTGAAGGGCAAACGACTAATATTGCATCATACCTTTTTGCCTCCTGTTCCCCTGAGCAAAGAAAGGTCAGCCTGAAAATAATAGATGATATTTTGAGAAGGAAAAGGTGGATTATTCAACAGCCACTCGCCAGTACATCAGGCTGGAGCCGATGGGACAATGCACTTCGAGTGTCCTTGTGGATACTTTCTTTTGCTAAATGGAGTGAGTTTTATCTAAGTGCGCTAGGTACGTTCGATCAAAACTTAGAAAGGTTATCAGGTGATGCACAAAGGCTTGTCATGGTTAGAACGAAAGAAGAATGGCAAACCGAAGGTGTTGGTATACAGAGCGAACTCATTGAGTTCCTAGAACAGGGTGAGAGGCTTTTAAGTGAAGGCGGTAGGCTGAAAAACGATTCTCATAAGCTAAATTAAAGTCCGAAAGATTATTTAAATGGTATTTTTTTATGGTATTCAACCTATACACATCAGTATCTAATTGTTAGTAATGGCTTTTTTGATGATGTTTATAATCGAGTGGGAATAAGGTTTTTTATAACAACCTGATTTTTTGATAACATCATGCCATTAATGGTTAATTCATCATTAATGGCATTTTTTGCAGGTTGAATGCAAGCGATGCGGAAAAAACTGATGTCATTTTCTGAAGAAAAATTTGTGTATTTTTTTTGATATAATGTTATTTATAGCTTCCGCGGTTATATTTTTAGCGCAGACTTTTCAGTTCACTCTTCTTTGGAATGAAATGTGAGGTTAAATACCTTTTCCCCGGTTTCCTGTATTTTGCATTCAGCTTCACATAAAGCCGATATAGGCTGATTATGCTGGAATACATGCAGAAAATGCTGAGCGACAGCGAAAGCTGTACGAGGGGTGACTTTGGTTCCTGGCATAGTTATGTTGACTTGATGTTGTCTATCGAAATTTTCTTCGGGTTCACGAAATCTGAATTTTATTTCAAACACGATTTTGGCTCCTACTTGCATTGCGTCTTCAAAGTGGCGTTTCTCTAGTTCTGCAACGAACATTGGCTCTGCGGCCTTCATAGTAATTTTTGTGATAATACCTATTGCAAGAAGCGCCAGAGATTCTGCCGAGTCTTGTTCATCGGGGTTCCAGGCGTCTTTCCGTTTGATGTTTCCGTGAAAATAGAAACCTCGCTTTTCGACTAGATGATTAATAATGTCATCTGCATTTGGTTTCGTTGAAATGAGCTTTGCCGTATCCGAATTCCGATCATTCTTTGCTGGAATCATATCTTTGATGGCAAGCTCAACAATATTACGAAATTCTTGGTTTGATTTTAGCGCAGCTTGCAAGCTTGGTGTTTTAAATTGACCATTCCCATACAGTGACTCGATCAACAGGAATGAATAGCGGAAGGAATTTATGAATTCCTGATTTTTAAGCATGTTGCGAGCGCTTTTTACAAAGGCAACTTCAAATCTCGGCCCATCATATTTCTCAGCAGCCATAAGCGCCCGCGTAAACATATCGAAACTGAGAGGCAATGCAGAATCATGTCTGCCCATTGATATACTCTTTATGGGTAGTCGCGTTTCTTCTTCCGGGGTTTCTCCTTCATATTTGGCCTCAATTTCCTCTGTCATGAGTTCAATATCATGAAAACATTCGAGAAATATGGCTGCGTTATCGAGTTGACGTTTCACGAATACTATAAGTTCATCGTGCCCGGTTATCGTTGTCATAGCCTCATAAGTGGCGCGTTTCTGAAAGCTCGGTGCATATTCCAGAGGCTGTTTTTCGAAAGTAAGTTCAATAGCTTTGGCGTAACCATTTTCTTCAATGATGCGGAGCTTCCCGCCTTGCATTGGGATTTCCCAATGATCGTCAATGATGATTTTGCGTTTGAATGGGACGAAATAACGAATTCTCACTGGGGGTTAGCCCTCAAACTTTATCGCTAAAAGTGGAATAGTAACTGGAGTAGTTTGTTGCTGCATCACAGATACGTTTAAACCTCATCGGTTTCAACAAGATAGTATACCCCTACGGAGTTGATATAACAATTACTCACAATGAGTTTCTCTCGACTAGAATTTGACTCGACATATTCATGAATGTTTTCAGTTTGGTACGGCAGTATGATGGACATAGACTCACAAGTGAGACGGATGAAAAGCAGATTAGCCCTATTTTGCAAAGGTTACTCATTCGATGTTATAATTATTTGTATCACAGATGAGACGCAACTGAGTGAGGTTAGTATGCCTGAAGAAAAAAACATGAGTAAGCTTCGTCGGACAAAAGGCTCGGTTGTACGCCCTTCAACCGAAGCAGCTTTGGTCAAATTGGGCAAAGACATCGAATTCGCACGTAGAGTAAGAGGAATCCCTGCTGATACGTTTGCAAAATCCGCAGGAATTTCGCGCTCTACTTTGCATAGACTTGAGAGTGGTGCCGGTGCCGGTATTTCACTCAACACGCTTGCGATGGTGCTCACCATTCTTGGAAAACTTGACCTCTTGAGTAATTTGATCGACATGCGTAATGATGACATCGGACTGTCTATGCTACGTAAAAATGTTATGCAAGGTGCAAAGCCGCCCCGTAAAGATACTAAGACGAATGTTGTGATCCGGTCCGGGGCCAAGACGATGCAACGAGCGGTAGGTACAGCGACCGTTAACAAATCGACAAAATCTGGTGTTGAAGCAAAGGCACAGGGCAATCAGGGGATGTTAGTAGTCAGCCCGTCAGGACATACATCATCGCTGCTCTCTCGCTTAAAAGCTACGCGAGACTCTTCGGGCTCGTAATTAGAGAATTTATATGAAGCAAAGACTTTATGTCTGGATGGATGATCAAGATCTGGTCGGACAGTTGGATTTCAATGTAGACGGAATGCGACAGAGCTCCGTGTTCACCTATGCGCAGAATTGGATCGATAATCCTGAGGGCTATGACCTCTCTCCCTTCATGCCGCGCAGCCAGATAGTCGCGTCGGCCAGCCTACAAGGAAATTCATCTCCCCTTGTGATGCCGATCGCCGATAGCACTCCTGATTCCTGGGGGCGCGCTATTATGCGTGCAGCGAATGGCGGTCGTGTAATGAATGATTTCGAGTACCTAATTGGGGTCGATGATTTCTTACGTTCGGGGGCACTTCGCTTTTATGAGAGCGATACGCCAGATGCGCTTCCTCTAGCTCAACCTCGGATTGGAGAAAGAGCCTATTCCATACCACGGCTCATTGAACTTGAGACTATGATTCATGAGGCTCGCGCTTTAGAAGCAGATCCGACTCATTATCGTGAAAACCGTGCAAAGTTGCTTGCCGGACAAATACTGCTTGATGCTGCAGGTTCGTTAGGTGGAGCGCGACCAAAAGTAAATGTTCGTGAAGATGACCAGACTATCTGGATAGCGAAGTTACCTAAGATGGGCGATGAATACGATATAGCTCGTGCAGAAGTACTTACGCTTCGTCTCGCAGGGGAAATAGGAATGACGGTTTCTGAAGCCAAGCTACTTGTCGTAGCTGGCCAATTTCCTGTGGCCTTAATTAAGCGTTTTGATCGGTCTTATGAAGATCCTAAAAACCCTCGTCGTATTCATTTTATTACGGCTCAGACTTTTATGGGCTTAGCGGGGACTGAGCCATCAAACTATGTCTCTCTAGCAGAGCAGATGCTTATACATGGTGCAGGTGATGATTTGGTCGAACTTTGGACACGAATGGCTTATTCTGTGCTGATTCAGAATACAGACGACCATCTGCGTAATCACGGTTTCATACGAACGGCCAATCGCTGGGCTCTTTCTCCCGCCTATGATATTAATCCCGACCCGTCAATTGGTGGCACCCTAAAGACCGCGATAAGCGAGATCCATGGAAACGAACTCAAAATTTTGGAAGTGTTGGACGCGGCGCAGCTCTTCAACATCAACACAGATGAAGCTCGCGAGGCTCTCAGGGTAATGGCGGAAATTATTATAGATAAATGGCGCCCTCTTGCCTACGAGTTGGGAATGACGTCGAAAGACATCAAGGCGCTTGCACCAGCCTTTGAAAGCCCGCAGGTGAAGGAAGCATTGAGTCTATAATGACCGAATTTCTGCAGCTATATTCAGTTTCGGTACTATCCGGCCATCGTTAGATTGCAGTTTCTACATCAAGGATCTACAGCCGCTTTTTATGACTCACGACAGATCATATATCATGTGTAGTAAAGGTGTGTTTGCCTGCATTGAGCTTAATGGCCGCAAAATTTTGCGTCGAACGAGACAGACTGCAACGACTAACTACTTGTAACGTTTCTGCTGACACCAACAAACAGAAACAACTATCACGATATGGTATAAGTTATGGTATGATGATATTAAATTTCTATATTTATCTGATTTAAAATAACTTTTTTGTGTTGAGTATAATTGAGTGGGAATAAAATAACGTTTATCAGCAATAGTTGATAAAGGTTAAAAAACCAAGAGCCATCAGTAAGTTACTGGTGGCTTTTTTGTTTTCTATGGTTAGTAATGGTTGACAAGAACCGAAAAAAATGACGGTATAGGAGACGGTATCAAAAAATAAATTATAAAATTAAGACACTAAAGTAGTTATGTTGCTATTGTTAGCCCTAGTCATCATCATAATTGGCAACATTATTAAATTTAAGAGTTGTAAGGAAATACCGAGTAACATCATCATGCATAATCAGATATTAAAAAAACTGCCACAAATAGAGCAAATGCATCAAATAAAACTACTTTATGTTGCTGAAAGTGGAAGCCGTGCTTGGGGCTTCGCATCAACGGATAGTGACTATGATGTACGTGGTATTTTTATACGACCTCGCAATGCATATCTTTCAATTGATAAACCTAAAGAAACATTTGAGTGGATAGAAAATAATTGGTTTGATGTAGGAGCTTGGGATATTACGAAAGCATTGCATCTATTACGTAAGTCAAATGCTATCTTATTTGAGTGGTTACAATCACCTATTGTTTATCAACAATATGCTGGTATCCAAAAAGAATTATTTGAGTTGGCACAATTATATTATCAACCCCAAATCATTGTTCATCATTATAGAGGGATCGCAAAAGCCGTTAGTAGACATCATTTTGAAGAGAGTCATGCAAGTAAAGCGATAGATGAACCCATAAAATTAAAAAAATATTTCTATCTCTTACGTTCACTTTTAGCTGCTTATTGGACAGTAAAAACGGGGAATATCCCACCGATGGAGCTTAATCAGTTAATAAATATATTAACCACAGATGAGCAAATAATTATTCGAGAGTTAGTGAGCTTTAAAGCAGATAAAGATGAACACTTTACTTGGCTACCAACCGATAATATGCAAAAACTGATCACTTTTTTATGGCAAGAAACAGCAACTCAATTAGCGAAACGCACCGTACCAGATAGTGAAATATTAAATAATTGGTTTAGGAAAATACTTGATGAAACTGACCATTGACAATATAAAGCCTTACCTTTTATTTGAAACAATTTCAGGTAGTCGTTCACAAAATTTGGCAACAGATAGTTCAGATACTGATATTAAAGGTGTTTTTTATCTACCTAAAGAGATGTTTTATTGCTCTGATTATGTGCCACAAGTAAGTAATAAAACTAATGATATCGTTTATTATGAATTAGGGCGATTTGTTGAATTACTGTGTGCGTCTAATCCTAATATTTTAGAATTATTAAATGCACCAGAGCATGTTGTTATTTATCGTCATCCATTATTTATGCAATTTAACCCAGAATGGTTTTTATCAAAGGAATGCGTACAGACTTTTGTGCATTATGCTCAAGGGCAAATAAAAAAAGCGCAAGGGTTAAATAAGAAAATCATGGATCCTATAGATAAAGAGTTAAAAACAATCCTTGATTTCTGTTATATCATTGAAGATGGAAAAAGCCTATTACTGAATAATTGGCTTAAAAAACGTTGTTGGGAGCAGCAAAATATTGGGTTGGTTAAAATCAATCATGCACAAAATCTTTATGCAGTTTTTTATGATCCAAATAGTGATTATCAAGGCGTAATAAAAAAAGATAATGCCACCGATGTTTTACTAAGCAGTGTCTCTGAAACAGCCATATTACAAGCCTATCTTAGTTTTAATAAAGACGGCTACAGTACCTATTGCAAGCAGTATCATGCTTATTGGCAATGGGTTGAGGAGCGTAATGAAGCCCGCTATCAGCAAAATATTGAACATGGACGAAGTTACGATAGTAAAAATATGATGCACACTTTTAGGTTGCTTTATATTGCATTAGGAATTGCTACTGAAAAAAAAGTCAAAGTTTGGTGTGATAACAGGGATGAATTGTTAGAAATTAAATCTGGCGCTTTAAGTTATGAAACATTATTTGAGCGAAGTAAAATATTAATAGAAAAAATTGAGCAAGCTTTTCAACAAAGTCAATTACCAGAAAAAATCAATCCTCAATTAATTAAACAAGTATTAGTGAATATTCGTAAAGAATTATATCAATAATAGGATACTATTATCCCTTACAAGGTTGTAAGGGATAAACTATTAGTTATAAATAATAAAATAAAAGTTATTTATAATCTAACATTAGGCATAAGTAATTAACTTACTAGAAGATAATCTGGATAAGCATCGGTTAATTTCATATAAATACGCTTATTTTGCGCATTTTTTCTGAAATCTTGTTTTAAACAGATCCGAGTTGCATTTTTTAACTCTGCGGGAAGATTATCACTTTCTGTAGGCGTAATAATGGAAAAACGCACTTTCTTTTTAGACCGACTTAAATTATAAGGTAAACCTAAAATACGTCTTGCGACTCTGTTTGTTTTCACAACTCACTCCTTTTTTACATGTAATATAGAGAAAGCTCGTTAATTATAACAGAAAATAACTAGGGTAAGATATCGGTTAAATTTATTCTTTAGGATAATAACCTATAAAAACCAGTTTGTTGTTTTTTTATTTTTTCGTTTGCTCATTAGCGTTTTATTGTTCATTTCTTTGACTTATAAAAAATTAATAATAATTTATTGTTTATATTTTTTCTGTGAATATAAAAATAATCTCAAAAAGAAAAGTTTTTAAAAATGATTTAGCAGTTAAATAGTAATTAATCTTAATATTTTACTTTGTTTATTTGTCTCATTATTGAGATTGTAAGTGTTGTTTTATTTACAAAATTCTATCATTTTTATCACAAATAAGATGGAATAGCATGATAATGCAATGAAATAATCATTAATTTAGGCTTTGATGTATCCATTCTAGATAACCATGAAACCCATTTTCTATAGGAACAATAATGACTTCTGGTGTATCGTAAGGGTGCATTTTTACTAGTGTATCAATCAAAATCTGTTGTTTTGAACTCTCGCTTTTGATCATCATAAGTACCTCATTATCTTCAACAATTTCATTATTCCAATGATAGATAGATTTGATATTAGGAAGGACGTTAATACAAGCTGCAAGCTTTGCCTGTATAAGATGGTGAGCTATTTCATGGGCGACAGTTTCATTAGGAGCTGTTGAATAAGCGATAATCATATTTTTCCTCTGTATTAACGAGTCTATGGTTAATTTGTTATAGGGTAATTAACTTTAATATCATCAAAATAAAACTTTTTAAAACTTAACGCTAAGATTTCTCTTTTTAACCGAATAAAAACATATTTTCAAAAAAAACTTTCTCGATATGAGATAATTACGGCATTATTAAGTTGATTTTACATATTTTCAGTTTCTTTTTGTAAAGAAAAACACCCATTTGCCGATATTAGTAGTTGTTAAATGAAATGTATCTAATTGTGTTATAAGAACATATTCAACAAAAATTGTTATTACCTTCTGCAATATCGTAAATATAAAATAAATTAATTATTAATAAGATTTATAAAAAATAGTGGGGTTTAAAATGGATAATAATTCGCTAAAAAATGCGAGTTTATTTGATAATGATCCCGTTCTTTATGCTGCATGGCTTTACTATCAGGACGGACTCAGTCAAAGTGAAGTTGCAAATATTATGAGCGTTTCTCGAGTGACTGTTGTGAAGTATTTACATCTCGCGAGAGAAAAAGGTTTCGTTAATATAAGCTTGGATTCATCAGTATTTTCTACGATTGATTATTCAATCAGAATAAAAGCAAAATTTAATCTTAATAATGTGCTTATTTTACCTGATGAAGAAAAGAATAAATCGCAACAAACATCAAATATGAATCGAGAAAGATTAGCTAAAGCAGGGGCTATGTATCTTTCTCAGATAATCAGCAATGATGATATTTTAGGTGTAGCTTGGGGAAGAACAATCCATAAACTAGGGCACTATCTCCCCACTAAAACACTAGAAAATGTCACCGTGTTACAAATGATTGGGGCTGTAGCCCCACAACCTGATTTTACTACTGCGGAATCTGCCGCTTTGATCGCCAATAAGTTTTCAGGTTGCAGTATTAATTTGCATGTACCGGCTGTAGTGTCAAATGCACGTTTGGCAATGGAGCTACAAGCAGAACCCATAATACGGCGTAATTTCTCTGCTTTAAATCAATGTAATAAAGCTTTGTTTGTAGTGGGTAATACTCAAGATGACAATCCTTTGATTACAACAGGCGTACTCACCACAAATGAGATGGCACAATATCGCGATTTAGGTGCTGTTGGTGTCATTTGTGGTCGATTCTATGATGCACAAGGTAATCCTCTGCTTTCTGATATCGACCTTAGAATTATGGGAATTAGTCTTGCACAGTTAAGACAGATCCCACAGCGTATTTTTATTGCTGGAGGCGTTGAAAATGTTGCTGCAACCATAGGCGCAATAAAAGGGGGATATGCTACAGATATTGTCATCGATGAAGTGACGGCATTAGCATTATTGGAATTGAGTATTTAATAGTGAGATCCTCGTTTAAACGAGGATTTGTTATTAATATCACTGTTATTTTTCATCTAGATCGCTTATCAAAATATGAGTGATTATGTATTTTTATTCTAGCGACAGAGTGATAAAAATATCTTAATAAATAAATTAGAGATGAAAAGTAAAATGATAGCTTGCTAGCACTTTGCTGTTTTTTTCTTACTAAGATCTTGCCTTAATTTCTCATATCTATCATTATATAAAAAACTATATAACGATATTGTGTTTGAGGATGTTATGAAACGCCAAGTTTTGGTAGGTTTAGGTTTTGCGCTAGGATTATTTTGCCATAACAGCTTTGCTGTAGAGCTTCATCTTTATGCTGGCGCAGGATTAAAACAGCCTGTAGAGCAAGTTGTTGGTCTATTTGAAAAAGAAACCGGCAATACAGTGACTATCGAATATGGCGGTTCAGGCCAAATTCTTACACGCTTTAATCTCACTCAACAAGGTGATCTGTTTTTTCCCGGCTCTCAAGAGTATGTAGAGAAGTTAGCGAAACAAAATCAGGTGGTTAGCCAATATCCTATTGTGCGTCATATTCCTGTTATTGCTGTCAGAAAAGATAAAATTGGTGAAATCAAAACTATCACAGATCTTGCAAATAGTTCATTGAAATTAGGTATGGGAGATGCAAAAGCAATTGCATTAGGTAAAAGCGGTGAACAATTAATCGAAGCGTCAGGCCAAGGTGAGCAGTTACGAAATAAAGTGGTTGTTCGTACAGCAACCATTAAACAGTTACTTATGTATTTATTAAATGGTGAGGTTGATGCTGCCATTATTGGTTACGCTGATGCAATGAAAAACCAAGATAAATTAGTTTTATTACCCATACCTGAAGGAAGCCCCGAAGAAATTGCGACATTAGCGGTGTTAAAAACTTCAACAAATCCCACACAAGCACAACAATTGGCTGATTATTTTTCTCGTCCCGAAGGAATAAAGGCTTTTACTGATTATGGTTTTCTTCCTGTTATTTCAAAACCATAGATTTTTCTCACATTATTTGTATTTTTGCCACCGGCTCACAGGTGGCTTTTTTCATTTTTACAATAAATGTCATTAGTAGATTAAGAGAAGGCTTCACTGTGTATCGTTGGGCACTAATACCACTTTTATTATTATTATTTTTGATATTGGGATCACTTATTGCATTAATTTGCCAACTCTCTTATCACGAACTCACCATGGTTATTACTGATGCTGAATTTCATTTTGCCGTATTGATGTCACTGAGCACCGCGTTAACATCATTGTGTTTAGCCGTGCTCTTAGCTGTACCTGCAGCTTGGGTGATGGCAAGATCGTCATTTAAAGGACAGCGTTTTATTGATGCGTTACTCGATTTACCCTTAGTCACGCCTCCTTTGGTAATAGGTATTGGATTATTATTATTGTTAGGTCATCAAGGACCTTTAACAGGGGTTTTTCCTCAATTATCTCGTGCCCTTTTTTCTCCCTTGGGGATTATTATTGCTCAAACATATGTTGCAAGTGCAATCATTATGCGTAATAGCCTTGCGGCGTTTAAAGCTATTGATCCTGCTTATATTCAAACCGCACAGAATTTAGGATTAACACCAACAAAAACGCTTATTTTGGTTGAGATCCCACTTTGTTGGTCTGTATTAATCAGTGGTTGTATTGTGGCTTTTTCTCGAGCATTAGGGGAGTTTGGGGCAACATTAATGTTGGCAGGGGCCACACGATTAAAAACAGAAACCTTACCAATGGCAATCTATTTAAATATAGCGAGTGGTGATTTCTCGCTTGCGATAGGTTGCGCTTTAGTACTGATAGCAATTGCAATTACTCTATTGTTTGCTTTACACCGTTTACAGCGTGATAGGAAATTAGCATGTTAACCATTCACTCGTTGACTACCGGTATTTTAACCGAGGTTTCATTACACCTAGAGCAAGGGGGGTGTTTAGGGATCAGTGGCTCATCAGGTAGCGGCAAAACAACGTTACTCAATGCTATTGCGGGTTATACCGGCTATACAGGGGATATTGTTTTAGCTAACCAAAATATGAATAAATTACCTGTTTGGCAGCGCCCCTGTCGTTATTTAAATCAGCGTCTTTATTTATTCCCTTTTCTCACTGTAAAGCAAAATTTATGGCTGGCACAATATGCGGCTAAGCAAAAGCGCAGTAAAGAAAAAGAGATAGCGTTACTTGAACAGATGGGAATTGCTCATTTAGCAACACGTTATCCATCTCAAATATCAGGGGGAGAGCAGCAACGAGTTGCATTAGCAAGAGCACTCATTAGCCAACCCAAACTGTTATTAATGGATGAACCCTTTTCAAGTTTGGATTGGGAAACACGTTATCAGCTGTGGGAGCTTATTATCTCATTAAAAAAACAGCAGATAACGATGATAATAGTCACTCATGAGCCTCGTGAATTGCAAGCATTAGCAGATAAAACGCTGTTATTATCTAATGGGAAAATTGTGCAAGAAAGTAAAAACTAAAATAAAAATATGCAGATGATCACCAAGCCATCACAGACCAGTGAATAACGCGTCCCATAATTTTAACGGAGTCAATTTCTGCAAATTCATCAGGAAATTCATCTTTATTGTAGCTACGAATAATTAATTTTCCGCCTGGCTGACGGTAGAGTAATTTTATTCTAAATAATGAATCTTGTTCGATAGCATAAATACCGCCATCCACAATCCGCGTATTACCTGTATCAACGGTCACTGTTGAACCATTTGGAATAACCGGAGACATACTATCACCATAGACGGAAAAACAGATCACATTTTGTGGTGAAGCGCCATAGCGGCGTAGTGTGCTTTTGGAGAATCTCAATTTATAACCATTATGATCTTCGTTAGTACAGCAACCATCACCAGCGGCAAGTTCAATACTTTTAAAATAACGGATCTCGACTTCATCAGCATTGAGAGGAGTATCGTTATCCCATTCACTGACTGAATGCCATTCATCTTGGGGAGGAATTTCAGAAGCGTGTGTTTGTTTATTATCCCCTTCGAGCAACCACGATAATTCACAATTTAACGCTTTTGCTAATTCAGGTAAAAAACGAGGGCGTTTGGTTTTGCCACTCTCAAGCTGTTCAATTGATTGTTGCGTTGTACCCGCCAAGGTAGCAAGCTCAGATTGTGTTAAACCTAACGCAATACGTTTGTCTTTGGTGCGTTTTGCAATAGACATGAGTGACTCCTAATACGTGTCCTTACATATTTTAAGTATAAAGAGTATACCGTAACTAGAAAACAAATTAAATTGTATTTTGTGGGGTGTTCAACGAAAAAGGGTGATTATTTTAATTGAAAGACATCATCGGCACTATTTGGCGGTGTTAGGTATGGATTTTCATCGGTCACTTCGGGATCACGTAATACTTCACCACAAAAAATATAGAGATCGGGTCTTTTCTTTTTGAGATAGTTTAAGCGAATAGTACATTCATCTTTGGTATAAATGGTTTCTGTTACTGGAACCGCATCACAAGAATCATGCCCGCATGGACTGACTAATAAAACATAACCGACCAGCATGAGCTGTGAAGTAAACATAGCATACCCTTTTAACTATTCATGTTTGGTCATTGAAATCAGATGGCTAGATTACCTATTCATGATCCAAAATGCAGTTTCTATTTATCTTAAATTGACTTAATGGTGTAAAAAGGCGCATTGTGTCACAAAATTTCTAGTCTTTATTTGTATTTTACACCGAAATGTTATAGGTCTACTTAGAAAATCGTGTTGTCATATCATGATTAAATATTAAAAAACAAATAGATTTGTTTTATTGAGATAAACGTTATTGTAATTTTGTATCACTATCGTAACTGATTTTGCAACATACTGTATTTGTGTGTTTTAAAATAAGCTTTGTCAATGATATGGCATTTTACCTATTTCGCTAACAGATAACTATTTTTATTGAATCTGTTAATGGCGACAGCGTGATGCGTTGCCGATCCTCTTTTTTCGAGATTAAAATACAAAAATAGAACATAAAAAAGTTTTATATGGCAATAATGTTTCTGCTCACTTTTAGATTCATTATATATTCAATATTTTTTTATAAATATAGATAGAAATATTTTACTTGATTGTTGGGAGGATTTTTTCAAATATTTTTTACTAGGATTATTCTATATTAAAAAAAATTTATGACGAAACCTATTAATGTCACGTATAATTCCGCGATAGAAAAGTTATTTTTCTATTGCACAAACATAGTTTATAAATAAATTAGTGTGTTATATGAGATGGTTTTCCTTTTTATATAAGATGCTTATTGTATTAAATTAAATATTTATGGTGATGGTGAATTTATGTTAAAGAAAATGATGGGATTTATGTTTCTTGCGGTGGCAATGATGACATTATCTGCATGTGGTGATAAACAAGACGAAGCAGGAAAAGCCGCGGTTGAATTTATTGAAGCTGTCGCTTCCGGTGATGGTGATAAGGCTGTGTCATTAATGTATTTTGGTGATTTAGAAAAAGATCCAATGGCAGAGCAAATTACCGGCAAATTTAAAATGATCGTTGCCGAAGCGGGCAAAAAAATTAAAGAGCAAGGTGGCTTGGGTAAGGTTGAAGTAGCAAAAGTTGAATACAGCGAAGATAAAAATAAAGCCGTTGTCACACTCAAAACAGTGTTGAAAAATGGTGAAGAAAAAACAGAAAATCAAAATATGATCAAAGTTGATGGCAAATGGAAAGTTGAAGTTAAGTGATAATACGCTTTACTCTTGCATTAACTTTATACTTAGCGAGCACATTGACTGTGCTCGCTTTGCCTTATCAGTTAAAAAGTGGTGATCTGGTTTTTCGCGATGGTGATGAAGTTATTAGCGACATAATAAAGCAAGTTGATAACAGCGGGTTCAGCCACGTAGGAATGTTGTGGATAACTGAGCAAGGTATACAGGTTGTTCACTCAACACCCAGTGAACATGCTGATAGTAAAGATGGTGTTACTATCGATAGTTTGGATTTCTTTATCAGTCGTGCTAAGCCTAATTCTGTACGCTTTTACCAAGTGCGTGGAAGTGAACAAGCACGACAACAAGCGTTAGAAGCTGTTTTAAATCGAGTAGGGGAAAACTTCAGTATTCAGCAAGATAAAGGTGTTTATTGTACAGAGCTGGTGGCTGATGCATGGTTAAAAGCAGGGGTTTCTATTTCAACGGGCACACGTACATTACATATGCCGTTTATTTCTGAAAGAGCACTTATTTTTCCTGATAATATTATCCATTCCGAAAATGTTATTTTGATTGAATAAAATAAGGATAAAAGCCTTCTTCCCAAAGAATAAGTATAAATAAACCGCAAAATTTGGAAAGAAGGTTATCTTAACGGTATGGACGACAGTGAACGGCTTTAACCTTTTCCACCTTGAAATGAAGGATAAAGTGTCATACCGCCATCAATGAAAATAGTTTGTCCAGTAATATAAGTAGATTGCTCCGATGCTAACCAAGCAGCAACATTAGCCACTGCTTCAGGCTCTGCGGCATATTTCATTGGGATCATCTCTTCTAATTCTTTGCGTAACGCATCATCTTGCATTTTTTCTTTATTTATTGGGGTATTAATAGCACCAGGGCCAATGGCGTTAATACGAATACCATAGTGTGCATATTCAAGAGCCAGTGATTGCGTTAACATTCTCACGCCACCTTTACTGGCAGCGTAACTAGCAAAAGTCGGCCATGGGATCACTTCATGAACAGAAGACATATTAATAATATTGCCTTTGATCTTATTCTCAACGAAATATTTCAATGCGGAGCGAGCCGTTAGAAAATAACTGGTTAAATTTATATCAATAATTTTACGCCAATCTTCTAAATTCACTGCATGGGAAGGGGTTTGTGTCTCAATTCCCGCATTATTGATCAGAAGATCGAGCTGACCAAAGTGGTCAATCGCTTTATAAATAAAGTTATGAGCAATTTTTTCATCACTAATGTCACCGCCAAAAATAATCGCTTTACCTTTACCATGTTTATTTAAGCTATCGGCTAATGCTTGAGCTTCATTTTCATCAGAGTGATAGTTGATAACAACGTTCATTCCTTCTTGAGCTAATCTCGTCACTACTGCTGCACCAATTCCTCGTGACGAACCTGTTACTACAGCAACTTTTCCTTGAAGATCGTGATACATACTACCTCCCATGTGCAATATCGTTATGTAAACAGCGACTGAGGATTAAGATATTTATCATTATTTAAGTATAAATACCCATAGAGTGACATTATTAGCGTTGTCACCCTATTAAGGATAGATGAACAATCATCATGGAGTGTTAAATAACGAAAAAAATTGAGAGAAAATGAATAATAAATATAAACATTTTTTTCTAGTGCTATCTTGATAATACAGGTAGTATGTTAAAAATTATTTCTTTTGTTATTTTTGAGTTATTAGGTTGTGGTTATGTAATACGCATTAAGGCACTGAAGATAAATAGTGCAAATACAGATAAATATACTCACTGAATTTTAATATAAATTTAGTAGGGTTCCTGTTACTTAATGAGTATAACACAATGAATAATCAATCAAAAAAATATGACAGAACATATCACTATCCTTTTTCACCAGGCACAACAAGCGATGATCGTATTAATGCCAATTGGTGGCAAGATATCTGCAAAATAAAGCATCTTATTCATACTGAAAAATTAGATGGTGAAAATAATTGCTTAAATCGAATGGGGGTTTTTGCTCGCTCTCATGCGACTCCGACACAATCTGCATGGACAGTACAACTACGCCAGCGTTGGCAATCCATCAGAAATGATTTAGGTAATTTAGATATTTTTGGTGAAAATCTTTATGCCATTCATTCTATTGAATACCAACATTTGGAAGAGTATTTCTATGTTTTTGCCATACGTTGTCAGGATAAATGGCTAAGTTGGGAAGAAGTGCAATTTTATGCCACTTTATTTGATTTACCCACCGTACCGGAAATCTCGCTACCAAAATCGGAAAATAAAATAGAGTTTGAAAAGAATATTATTTTACACGCACAAAAGCATAGCTCTTTTCAATCACGAGATGTGTTAACCAAGAAACCAAGTGCGATGGAAGGCATTGTCACACGAGATGCTCAAGCATTTTCATTAGATGAATTTTCACATCGGGTGTTTAAATATGTGAGAAAAGATCATGTTAAAACAGATGTGCATTGGAAACGTAATTGGAAAAGAGCGCCACTGATTTGGGAAAAAACACAGGAGTCTCATGATGCTTCATAAAAAATTACATAGCGAAATGTCATGGGAACAACTTGGTGAGTACTATAATGAAATTAGTGATATGTCCGGTGTTCGACAAGATCCGATCCACCATGCTGAAGGTGATGTAGCTATTCATACACAACAGGTGATCCACGCTATAAAATCACTCCCTGAATACCAAGAGCTGTCAGAAAGAGAGCAACAAATTCTATGGATTGCAGCACTTTTACATGATGTAGAAAAACGTTCAACTACCCGTGAAGAGAATGGGCGAATTATTTCGCCAGGCCATGCTCGTAAAGGAGAATTAACGACAAGACGTTTTTTATATGAAAAAGTGCCGGTTAGCTTTATTGATAGAGAACAGATTGCGGCATTAGTACGCTATCACGGATTACCTTTATGGTTAATGGATAAACCCGATCCTAAAAAAGCCTTATTAGCGGCTTCGTTAAGAGTAGATTGCTATTTATTGGCATTGCTGGCTAAGGCGGATGTTCTGGGACGAAGCAGTGAAGATAAGCCTGCTTTATTGGATAAAATAGCGTTATTTACACTTTACTGTGAAGAATTAAATTGTTGGAGAACACCCGCACGATTTATTTCTGATGGCGCTCGATTTCACTATTTTCATAGTGAAAATAGTGTCGATCCTCACTATGAACCTTATCCAGAGCAAGGAAGTGAAGTTATTGTGCTTTGTGGGCTACCGGGAATGGGCAAAGATAGTTATATTCGCCAATATTGTGCAGATATGCCTGTAGTAAGTTTAGATGCATTACGTCAGCAGCATAATATAAAACCAGATGATCGTGATGCGAATGGATGGATTGCACAACTTGCCAAAGAGCAAGCGAGAATATATTTAAGAGAGCATAAGCCTTTTGTTTGGAATGCAACAAATATTACTAAACAAATGCGTAATCAGCTTATTGCTCTGTTTTATCGTTATCAAGCTAAAGTGACATTGGTATATATTGAAGTCCCTTATTTGCAATGGAAAAAACAAAACAGCGCAAGAAAGGAAGCGGTTCCCGATAAAGTGATGGAAAGAATGTTGAGCAAACTGGAAGTCCCAACACCAGAAGAAGCGCTTAACGTGATTTATTGGGTTGATGGGGAAGCTCAAAATTTGATTTAAGGCTAGTTATATTAAGGTCATACAACTAAAAAAAGGGCTATTTTACTTACCATAAAATAGCCCTTAATTATTTATAACAGGTGAAACAACGTATTATGATTACTTGTTAACGTGATGAATAATATCAAAATAAACAGTATTATCCCCTTCAGTTGGGTAAATACGATAGGTATACTCATCATTATTGATGGTGATATTTTCTACATCACGAGTAAATAGTGTTTTTCCTTGTGCATCTTTGGCAACTAATGTACGCGTTTTTCCATCATTAGACATTGACCAATCCCCTTGCATTTTTTGTTTACCTTCAGGGGTAAACATAATAAAAGTGCCATTAGGATAATATTCTGCTAGGCCAAAATAATTACTGACTTGTGGATTATTAGCGTCAACTTTATTGCCTTTCTCGTCAATGGCTTGCGTGGTAACCCAAACTTTTTCTACCATGACTTTTTCATAATCATTGAGATCTTTTTGTGCTTGAGTTACGCCTTGAACTTGTTGTGTTGTGCTGGTGCTTTCAGCGGCAAAAAGAGAAGCACTAACACTTAATAATGAAATAGCAATAAGTGATTTTATTTTCATAGGTATATCCTTATGTCTTTACGTTGTGTATTTATCAGATTATTGGTGCTTAATTTATATTTATAATCTTAGACACTAAGTTTAAACATCGCTAGAAAATAAATGTGTCGGAATATGTCTGATAAATAGGTTGTTTTACAATCTATTTAGGTATTAGATATTTTAGAACACATTGTTGCTGATTTTATCTTCTTGAATTTTGTGATTTTTAGTTTTTATATCTAAGTTTTTATTTTTTATTGGAGTTATATTTTGTATCAGTGAGTTGCTGTTAGTGCTTTAGTATTCTCAGCTATTTACAAAATAAGCCAAAGATTGACGAGTAAAAAAATAAATCAATAAATAAAGCAAGATTTTTACTTACTTTGCCTACTTAAAATAGGTTATTTATACTTAGTTTGTTCAATGACTGTTGTTATTAATGTTATCTACCTCACAAAATGAGACAATAAAAACTGCTTCTATTTTAATCATTGTATCTGTATTTCTAATTATAAGTTGACATGATTAATTTACATTATCATTGGCTATACATTTTAATGGTAAGAAGAATTGTACTAATTTATGAACTATAAAAATGGATGATTAATTTATTTTAAGCTTTGCTCGATTCACTAAAATAGTTGGTTATTTAAACATAGTGATGATTATTTTTATTTTTGATTATTCTAATAACTCTAAATTATTATAAAATAAGGTTTTTATTTTTTATTGTTTTTTAAGTTAATTATTTAAGTTTTAAAAAACAAATAATTAATATTAGATTGTTTTATAATCAATATAGTGTTTGTTATTTTATTATTTGATTTTATTTGTGTTTTTATGAGAGGGGAGATGGCTTCTATATATTAAGTAATCTTATTACTATCATTATTTATTTCTGCTTTTTTTTGTTTTTTATTTTTGTGTTTCTGTTTTTTTTTGCTTTTAATAAATAACATATGATTGTAATCACAATCCCATAACAACTAATAAATTAAAGTTGTTGCCATAGAGGTAACATTAAATGAAAGCAGAGCGTCATAAAAAAATTGTTAATCTGATCAAAGGTCATGGTGCAGTAAAAGTTTCTGTTTTAGCAAAAGAGCTTAGTGTTACCAAAGAAACGATACGATCAGATTTAAATACATTGGCTGAGAAAGGAATAATTAAAAGATGCCATGGTGGGGCCTTTATTGAATTTGAAACATTAGATAAAGTTGCCAAAAAAGAAATCATACAATTTTTAGAATGTAATGATCAAATTGATAAAATTAATTTAGCGGGGCAGCCGGCAGTAAATAAAGTATGTGTATTAGGTTCATTTAATGTTGATATGATTAGTTATTTGCCCAGACTGCCAGAAACCGGGGAATCTTTATTGGCGAATAAATTTATCTTCTCACCAGGAGGTAAAGGATGTAATCAAGCATTAGCGGCAAGTTATGCTGATGCACAGGTGCATTTTATCACCAAAATCGGTACTGATCAGTTTAGTGATTATGCAGTAAATTTTATATCGTCATCAAGAATAAAAACATCAACGATATATCAAACTGAAAATCATCAAACTGGAACAGCATCAATCTTTGTGTCAGAAGAGAGTGGTGAAAATATTATTTCTATTTATTCAGGGGCTAATATGGATATTTCTTCTGATGAGGTAAAAATACAAAAAGATAAAATTATAGATGCCGATATAATTTTATTGCAATTAGAAACTAATATTGAAGCATTAAAGGAAATTATTTCAATTGGGAATGAAAATAATATTCCTATTATTTTAAATCCTGCACCTTACAATAAAGTTATTGATAAGCTATTGCCAATGTTAGATATATTAACACCTAATGAAACAGAAGCTAGCTTATTATCAGGTATTGAAGTTGTTGATTTAGTATCTGCTAAAAATGCAGCCAATGCTATTTATCAAAAAGGTGTTAATAAAGTTGTCATTACTTTAGGTAGTAAAGGTTCATTAGCTTATGACGGTTATAAATATATTTACTCACCAGCTTATCCTGCGGTGGTAAAAAATACAGCGGGCGCTGGTGATGCTTTTAATGGTGCACTAGCAGCCTCACTAGCAAAAGGAAAGCAGTTTTCTTACGCGTTACGCTATGCATCAGCTTTTGCATCACTAGCTGTTGAGACGAGTAATGCTTCAGAAATGCCTGAAGATATTAATGTCATGCATCGCATCAATCAAACAACATATTCACAGATTGTCACTCAATCCCCTGAATAAATAATCTTTTTGAAAGAGGAAAAAAAATGAAAATCTTATTTATTGGTGAGTCATGGCACATTCATATGATCCACTCAAAAGGCTACGACAGTTTCACTTCTAGTAAATATGAGGAAGGTGCCACTTTTTTATTAAATTGTTTAAGGGAAAAAGGGGTAGCAGTTGATTATATGCCTGCACATACCGTTCAGGTCGCATTTCCTCAGACTGATGAAGAATTAGCAAAATATGATGTCATCGTGATCAGTGATATTGGTGCTAATACTTTCCTCTTGCAAAACGATACTTTCTACAACATGAAAGTACTTCCAAATGCATTAGGGCTAATTAAACAGTTTGTTGCTAATGGTGGTGGCTTATTAATGATTGGCGGCTATCTATCATTTATGGGTATTGAAGCGAAAGCAAACTATAAAAATACCTTATTGGCACAAGTGTTACCTGTTGAAATGTTAGAGGGTGACGATCGTGTGGAAGCCCCAGAAGGAGTATTCGCAACTCCAGTTAATGCGGAGCATGCCACGATAAAAGGTTTTAGTGAATGGCCGATGTTCCTTGGTTATAACAAAGTGTTCGCTAAACATAACACTGAAACGGTTTTGAATATTGGCGAAGATCCACTACTGGTGTTTGGTCAATTTGAAAAAGGAAAAACAGCTTGTTTTATGAGTGACTGTTCACCGCATTGGGGGAGCAAAGAGTTTTTAGCATGGCCACATTATGCTGATATGTGGGTCAATATTCTAAAGCAAATCGCACGTTAGTTCTTAATAACAATAGCAGTAAGAAAAGTAAAAAAGCGCAGAGCTGCACTCTGCGCTAATAACAAAATAACCGATTACTTGAAAAATAAAAAAGAAATCACTCATAGTCAATAATCCAAAAGGAACATCTTATGAGTACAAAAAATTTATCAACACCCTTGCTGATGGTAGCAACTGTGTTAGCAGGGATGCTATCACCAATGCAGTCTGCGGTGAATGGGCAACTGGGACATGTATTAAAAGACGGTAATGCTAGTGCAGTTATCTCTTTTGCCAGTGGTTTAGTGGTCATGTTTTTTATCATTATGTCCAAAAAACAATATCGCCAGCAATTTGCTTCTATTCCGACATTAATTAAAACACGTAAAATTCCATTATGGAATTGGTTTGCTGGCCTCTGTGGCGCAATGGTGGTTTTTTCTGAAGGAGCATCAGCCAGTGCATTAGGAATAGCTACATTCCAAACAGCATTAATTTCAGCACTGTTATTATCAGGTTTATTATGTGACCGCTTTGGTATAGGTGTGGATGAGAAGAAATACTTCACCCCATATCGTGTATTAGGTGCCGTATTAGCTGTTGTTGCTACTCTTTTTGTCGTTTCTCCGCAGTGGCATTCAACCTCTTTTATTTACTTAGCTATTCTACCTTTTTTAGCGGGTTTATTAGCGGGATGGCAACCAGCAGGTAATTCAAAAGTGGCTGAAGCAACAGGTTCGATGATGGTTTCTATTACTTGGAACTTTATTGTTGGATTTACTGTTTTAACGATTGCGTTAGTAGTACGTATGGCGTTAGGGCATATAACACTGGAGCTTCCTGCTACATGGTGGATGTATTTAGGTGGGCCTTTAGGGTTAATGTCTATTGCATTAATGGCTATTTTAGTACGAGGCTTAGGGTTACTGATGTTAGGTGTTGCATCAACTGCGGGCCAATTACTGGGTTCGGTATTAATTGACCTCTTATTACCTTCGTTAGGAAATACTGTTTATTTAGTCACAATCATCGGTACGTTATTTGCTTTAGTCGGCGCCATTGTTACTACCATTCCTGAGTTTAAAGCGACTAAATCAGTAAAAAGAGCAGGGGCATAATCATGAAAGGTTATATTCAAACGGTAACGGGTCCGGTTAAAAAAGCGGATATGGGACTGACACTACCTCACGAACATTTATTTAATGATTTATCTGGCGTTGTTGATGAACCTTTTTATGAATTCTCACACGTTTTAGTAGATAAAAAAGTCAGTGCAGATATTCAGTGGGGACTAAAATACGATCCATATTGTTGTTGCGATAATATGGATAAAAAACCCATTGAAGACGTTATTTTTGAATTAAATAATTTTAAAGAGCTTGGGGGCAAAACGATTGTTGATGCTACAGGTTCATCGTCAATTGGTCGTGATATTAGAAAATTAAAACAAGTTGCAGAATTAACGGGGATTAATGTCGTTGCTTCTTCCGGCCTTTATATTGAGAAATTTGAAGGAAAACGCCTAGCTGATGATATTGATGCGATGGCAAAAATGATCGATGATGAATTAAATATCGGCATTGACGGTACAGATATTCGTGCTGGTATGATTGGCGAAATTGGTGTATCTCCTTTCTTTACAGATGGTGAAAAAAATAGTTTACGTGCCGCTGCACTGGCTCAAAATAATAACCCTTATGCCTCAATGAATATTCATATGCCAGGTTGGCAACGCCGTGGTGATGAAGTATTAGATATTCTTTTAACAGAAATGGGGTGTGATCCAGCCAAAATATCGTTAGCCCATTCAGATCCTTCTGGTAAAGATATCGATTATCAATGCAAAATGCTTGATCGAGGTGTTTGGCTTGAATTTGACATGATAGGTCTTGATATTTCTTTCCCTAAAGAAGGCGCGGCACCCAGTGTGATGGATACGGTTGAAGCTGTCGCAACCTTAATAGAAAGAGGTTATGGTAACCAAATTGTATTAAGTCATGATGTGTTTTTAAAACAGATGTGGGCAAAAAATGGCGGAAATGGTTGGGGTTTTGTGCCTAACGTTTTTCTTTCATTATTAGCACAGCGTGGCATTGATAAGGCGATAATAGATAAGCTGTGTATTGATAATCCAGCTAATTTATTAGCATGAATTAATTATAACTATAAATACCCCTTGAATACATTTTGCGACACGTAAGCCCGTGTCGCTTTTTTAGTTGTTATTCTCGTGTTAGCGTAAATGATAATTTTCGATATAACGTAATGAGTGTGTGGAGCCATTAATCACTAACGAGTGTGTACGCAAATAATCGCTTTGTTCAGTGACACCGGATAATAGGTCACCGGCAGTAATTGCGGTTGCTGCAAACATAACATCCTGATGGCGCACCAATATTTCAAGTGGCAATGTAATATTAACATCAGTTCCCATGTTATGGCATCGAGAGATTTCTTGTGCTGCAATTTCTCTGTTTGTTGCATTATTACCTTTAGCAATATCGCGGGTAATAAGGCGCGCTTGCATATCACCACCTAAAGCTTTAGCAATAGCGGCACTAATTACACCTTCTGGCGCGCCACCAATCCCGTACATAACATCAATAGGATTATTAGGCATTGTGGCATATAAAGAAGCAAGTACATCGCCATCCGGCAAAGTGATGACATTAATACCTCTATTACGCAAATCAATGATAATATCGTGATGGCGCGGTTTATCTAAAATAGCTAGTGTTAACTGGCTTAATGATTTATTTAATGTTTGTGCAATAGCATCAAGGTTATATTCAAGGCAATGGTTAAGGTCGATCACACCTGCTGCTTTTTTACCGACAACCAGTTTTTCCATGTACATATCGGGTGCTTGTAAAAAACTACCTTCAAAACCTGCAGCTAAAATAGCCAAAGAATTATTTTCACCGGTAGCGACCATGCGAGTTCCATCGATAGGATCAACGGCAATTTCTATTTTTTCACCTTGGCCGTTGCCTACTGGTTCGCCAATATAGAGCATAGGTGCTTCATCAATTTCACCTTCACCAATAACAATTTGGCCATTGATATTAAGGCTATTAAGGCGCTCTCGCATGGCGGCAACTGCGGCAGCATCTGCCGCATTTTTATCTTGTTTACCTACCCATGGCATAGCCGCAATAGCAGCGGCTTCTGTGACTGATGCGATAGAATTAGTTAATTCATCATTTAATTTCATAGGGTTAATATACTTTGCAAGGTCTGTTATATTGAATAGTAGCCTTTGATGATACCCTTTTTTCAAATTTAAGTGTTAGGCTTAAATCAATTGTTTTCGCCTTCTTTTACGCTTAAAAACAAATAGAAAAAATAAAGGGTTATCGTATATTTGATAATACTATTATAACGATATTTTGTTATTAACTAGTGGTTTTTTGTTATAACTAATTAATTAACAAAGATAATTAGAAATAATAGCACAGTCTGCACACTAAACGCATTTCTTCTATAATAGATAAATAAATGTCAATGATTAGCAAATGGATGGAAAATAATGAATGTAATTGATGCAGTAAAAAACCGTCGTGCAACAAAACAGTTTGATGCTGATTTCAAAATACCACAAGAAGAGAAAAAAGCCTTACTTGAAGATGCGTTACAATATACGCCAAGTGCATTTAATCTGCAGCATTGGCGTCTTTTGGTTGTTGATGATGTTAAGCAACGTCAAGCATTAAGAAAAGTGGGTTGGGATCAGCCTCAAATAACAGACTCTGCTATGCTGATTGTTTTATGTGCAGATCTCAATGTTTGGGAGAGTGAAGTTAAAACAATTTGGCAAGATGCTACCCCGGAAGTCAGAGATATTATGTGCAGTGCTGTTGATAGTTATTATCGCAATAAACCACAAGTGCAACGGGATGAGATTATGCGTAGTGCGGGTTTGTTTGCTCAAACACTGATGCTATTAGCACAAGAGCGCGGTTTTGATTCTTGTCCTATGGATGGGTTTGATTTTGCCGAGGTAGCAAAAACAATTAACTTGCCTGAGCACTATGCTATCTGTTTAATGATTGCCATTGGTAAAGGTAAAGGAAAACCTTTTCCACGATTAGGTAAATTATCTTTTGATAAAGCGGTGACATTTGATCATTTTTAAAGTACTAAAGTGCTTCTTATATTTTATATAGGAAGTACTTTATTCCTATAATTAATGATTATTATATTTTATTAGCTTTTTTATATTTTTTATAAATGTGTGTATAATTTTAATACATTATTAATTAATGCGATAAAAATAATAATTTATTTATAATATCATTGTTGCGTGAATAAAAAATAAAAATATGGAAATTCTAACGATATTATAATAGCATTTGTCATTATAAATTTTATTGCCTTGAATTATCTTTAATTTTATTAAATATTTTTAAGGATTGATATCGTTGATAAATACTCTAGTAATCAGTCAAGTTGAAATATTTAGTTTAGGTATAGAAAAATTACTTTGCCAGATTAAAAAAATTAACATTCGTAAGATTATGAATGATGAAAGTGAAGCTTTTCGTTATTGCAGACAATATTCTGTCAATCTTATTATTTTTTATTCTTTACCTACTGTCTCTTTAATAGATGTAATAAAAAGAATTAAACGTTTTTCTCCCATTATAAAAATAGTGGTTATTTCGCCTAAAATAGACTCAATACTTTCCGTCACATTGCTACAGTTAGGTATTGAAGGGTTTATCGTTATAGATTCCTCTGCTGCGAATGTGCTTCAGGCCATTCGACAAGTCTGTATTGGTCAACGTTATATTAGTCCAGAAATTGCTATGGATATTGCACTAACTAAAGTACAAGCAGACTTAAATCCGCTACATCATCTTTCTGAAAGAGAGTTACAGATAATGTCGATGATTATAAGAGGGAAAAAAATAGCACAAATTGCACAAGAGCTGAATATCAGCACTAAAACAGTAAATAGCTATCGTTATCGAATGTTTAGTAAACTTAAAATCTCAGGTGATGTAGAATTAACTCATATAGCAGTTCGTTATGGGTTAATCGAGATAGAGAGTTACTTACAAAGTGGAAAACATATTTGATGCTAAAGCATTTCTAAGTCGAGTAACGAGTCAACCGGGTGTGTATCGAATGTATGACGCCTCAGGCACCGTTATTTATGTTGGAAAAGCAAAAGATCTGAAAAAACGATTATCAAGCTACTTTCGTGCTCAGGTGAATAGTCGTAAAACAGAAGCATTAGTAAAATGTATTGCCAATATTGATGTTACCGTGACACATACGGAGACAGAAGCGCTACTTTTAGAGCATAGCTATATTCAGCGTTATCAGCCTCGCTATAATGTGTTACTACGAGATGATAAGTCCTATCCGTATATTTATTTAAGTGCAGACAAACACCCAAGATTGGCGAGTTATCGTGGTGCTAAACATGCTAAAGGGGAATACTTTGGCCCTTTCCCTAACTCTTTGGCGGTGAGAGAAACATTAGCTTTGATGCAAAAATTATTTCCTATTCGTCAATGTGAAGATAGTGTTTACCGCAATCGCTCACGCCCTTGTTTGCAATATCAAATAGGCCGTTGTCTCGCCCCTTGTGTAAAAGGTTATGTCTCTGATGAAGAGTATGCACAGCAAGTCAATTATGTGCGTCTTTTTTTATCCGGCGATGACAGCCAAGTGATTGAAGGCTTAATTAAACGAATGGAAGAGGCAAGCCAAGCGTTACGCTTTGAAGAGGCTGCGCGTATTCGTGACCAAATTCACGCGGTAAGACAAGTTACTGAAAAACAGTTTGTGGCTAATATTGGCGATGATCTCGATGTGATTAGCGTGGCATTTAATGGTGCTATTGCTTGTGTGTATGTGCTCTTTTTCCGTCAAGGTAAAGTGCTTGGTAGTCGTAGTTATTTTCCTAAAGTACCGGCAAATACATCATTAGACGAAGTGGTACAAACCTTTATTGGACAATTTTATTTACAAGGCAGTGCGATCCGCACTTTACCCACAGAAATTTTGCTCGATTTTAATCTTGAAGATAAAACGATTTTAGCGGAGTCAATTTCTTCGATAGCAGGACGTAAGATCCATATCCAAACCAAACCCCGTGGTGATAGAGCACGCTATTTAAAACTAGCACGAACTAATGCAGCTACGGCATTAGCCACTAAGCAAGTTGAACAATCAACCATTTCTCAACGTTATAACTCGTTAATGTCACTTTTAGAGATGAAAGAGATAAAACGAATGGAATGTTTTGATATTAGTCACACTATGGGAGAGCAAACTGTGGCTTCATGTGTCGTATTTGACATGAATGGCCCATTAAAATCGGAATACAGGCGCTATAATATTAGTGGGATCACTCCGGGGGATGATTATGCCGCGATGAATCAAGTATTGACTCGTCGTTATGGCAAGTCATTAGAAGAGAGTAAAATACCTGATATTATTTTTATCGATGGTGGTAAAGGGCAATTAGCACAAGCCATTGACGTATTTCAATCACTTGATGTTGATTGGGATAAATCACACCCTAAATTAATTGGTGTCGCGAAGGGGAGTGATCGTAAAGCGGGGTTAGAGACACTATTTTTTAAACCAGAAGGCGAAGGTGTGGCACTTCCTTCTGATTCACCCGCGTTACATTTGATCCAACATATTCGTGATGAGTCGCATCGTCACGCAATAACGGGGCATCGTCAGCGTCGTGCTAAGGTTAAAAACACCAGTTCTCTAGAATCGATTGAGGGGGTGGGACCAAAACGACGTCAAATGCTATTGAAGTATATGGGTGGTTTACAAGCTTTACGTGATGCAAGCGTTGAAGAAATTGCGAAAGTTCCCACAATTTCGACCGCGTTAGCAGAAAAAATTTTTAATGCGTTGAAACACTAAGTGTATTGATGCACCATATTAATAACTCTCACTTTTCTAGGTCGTGTAGAACGCTATGCAACTAAATATTCCAACTTGGCTAACTTTATTTCGTGTCGCTTTAATTCCATTCTTTGTTCTGGTGTTTTATTTACCATTTAAAGATGCTCCCCTTATTTGTGCCATTATTTTTATGGTAGCAGCCGCCACAGACTGGTTTGACGGTTTTTTAGCCCGCCGTTGGAAACAAACCACTCGCTTTGGGGCTTTCCTTGATCCGGTTGCGGATAAGGTAATGGTTGCTACAGCATTAGTATTAATTACTGAACACTATCATGTATGGTGGATCACTTTACCGGCAGCGACCATGATCGCACGTGAAATTATCATCTCATCACTAAGAGAATGGATGGCTGAATTAGGTAAACGTAATAGTGTGGCAGTTTCTTGGATTGGAAAAGTGAAGACTACCGCACAAATGGGTGCACTTGTTGTGCTATTATGGCGTCCGACTATTGAAGCTGAGTGGTTCGGATTTGTATTGTTATACATTGCGACGGTATTAACATTCTGGTCCATGTTCCAATATTTGAGTGCTGCATGGTCAGATTTGCGTGAAGCTTGATCGAAATGACTGAAAATTCACCGAACAGTCAAAAAGATGCAAATATAGTGTTGACTAGATTCAGGAAATCAGTAGAATGCAACGCATCGAAAGGCACAACGGTTTACAGAAATAAATAAGTAAATCAGCAAGTTCGGTAAAGCGGGAATAGCTCAGTTGGTAGAGCACAACCTTGCCAAGGTTGGGGTCGCGAGTTCGAGTCTCGTTTCCCGCTCCAATCTCTTAAGAGATTGAGCAGTTGAGGCGCGTTGGCAGAGTGGTCATGCAGCGGATTGCAAATCCGTGTACCTCGGTTCGATTCCGGGACGCGCCTCCATAAATGCCCAGGTGGTGAAATCGGTAGACACAAGGGATTTAAAATCCCTCGGCCTTTAGGCTGTGCGGGTTCAAGTCCCGCCCTGGGCACCACTCCTAATTGAGAGAGTGGTGTAAAAAGACCATAAATAATGGCATTGGGAAATAGTTAGTCGTCCTTACCAGTAAAAATTAGTTATAATTTTACGGACGCACCACAGAATTTAGCCCAGGTGGTGAAATCGGTAGACACAAGGGATTTAAAATCCCTCGGCCTTTAGGCTGTGCGGGTTCAAGTCCCGCCCTGGGCACCATATAAAATACGGACCTTAATTTAGGTCCGTTTTTTCTTCTAACCACAACGCTGATGGTTGGTATAGGAAAAGTAGTTTTAGCGTAATAAATATTGTTATTAGCTACATAAAGTTAAAACAAAAAAATGATTTAAGTTTATTTATTATGTACTTAACTAATAAATAAGTACCAAAAATAAATAAATACAATTTAGCCCAGGTGGTGAAATCGGTAGACACAAGGGATTTAAAATCCCTCGGCCTCTAGGCTGTGCGGGTTCAAGTCCCGCCCTGGGCACCATATAAAACTTTACTACTACTTTAGTTACTTTAGTAAGTTAAAAATACTAAGCCACCCAATAGGGTGGCTTTTTGCTTTCTAAACACCTCGCTTTCACTAAACCAAGTTATAACACACCTAGAATAATTTCATAAAATGACTATCATTTTACAAATCCGTGATGTTATATTATAACAAAATATCATGGGTGGTTTTGTTTATGTGGATAGTTAATTTTAAAAATTTCTCTTGGCGAGCAGTTTCGATATTGATGTCTTTCTTTTTATTGATGACTACACCAAAAGTTTTAGCACATCCTCATAGCTTTATTGATATGCAAACAACTTTTAATACACAAGATGATAAGTTAATTGGATTAACTTTTTCTTGGGTTATGGATCCGATAACCTCAATGGATATTCTGTACGATATATATAATGCGCAACCAGAAAGTGATATTTGGAAAAAACAGGCGGCGAGATTAATGAGCAATATATTGTCTCAGAACTATTTTTCCGAGTTTTATATGGATGGGAAAAAACAAAAGTTTCGTCGTATACCAAGCCATTACACTCTTATAAAAGAGAAGTTACAGGTGAAGTTTAGCTTTGATGTGCTATTTATCACCCCATTGCCATTCGCTAAACATCATTTTGAACTTTTAACTTATGATCCCACTTTTTATGTCAGCATGACCTATCGTGACAATACACAGATCATATTGCCTTTAGAAATGATCGCTGATTGTAAACACAAACTGATTGAACCTTTTGCTGATGAAAGTTTAAAAGAATATGCACAATCATTAGATATCAATGGCTCTGCTGATAGTGATTTAAATTTAGGGCTCTCTTTTACACAACGAGTACAAGTATTATGCCAATAAATATAACGAAGGAAAGGGGATTACTAATTAGCTTACTCACAGTGATAGCCAGTTGTTTGTTATTGATTGCTTATTATTGGTCTGAACTAACTTATTTTAATGTTCAATGGCAAAAAGTTATCAATAGCTATCTTGCAGAATTAATGCAAGATATTAGCGAAAATAATTGGCAAGTAGGCTTTATATTAATAGGTGTTAGTTTTTTGTATGGGTTACTGCATGCTGTTGGCCCTGGGCATGGAAAAGTCATTATTAGTACTTATATTGCTACTCACCCGACCAAATTAAAACAAAGTGCGTGGTTAAGTGTCCTTGCTTCATTGCTACAAGGTACAGTTGCCATAGTTATCATTACTGTTATATTAATAATATTAAACCTATCAAGCTCTCATTTAAAAATAGCAAGCCATTACATTAAAAATAGTAGCTATTTATTAATTTCATTATCTGGCATTATTATTTTTATCCAGTCTATTCGTCGTTTATTGTCAGACTATAAAAAGCGTGCTTTTTATATTAAACAGGCAACACCTATCATCAAGCGATCTAGATATCTCTATAAACATAAAAGCAACCAAACCATCTCACAAACATCATGTTGTGGTCATAAACATGTGGTGACTTCCAATGAATTACAAGGGAATTGGTCAGCACAATTGTTGGTACTATTCGCTATTGGCAGCCGCCCTTGCTCTGGCGCATTGTTAGTATTGTTATTTTCTTATGCATTAAATATCTATCTTTGGGGAATAGCGGCTGTCATTGCAATGGCAATAGGAACGGCTTTAACCATTACTGCAATTGCATTAACAGTTTATTATATGCGAAATGTTGCTTATCGGTTTTCGGTAAAAAATACTAACTTATCTTTTAGGTATATGGCGGAGTTACTACGTCTATTAGCAGGAATATTGTTTATATTTTTAGGTATAGTTATGTTTAATAGTGCAATAACGTTAAATAGAGAAAATATAATGCCGTTATTTCGTTAATAGTTACAGGTTAATGACATGGCAATGTAAGAAAACGCAGACTTTCCTTAATAGAACGCCTGCGTTTCAAATATTAGTTATTTTGCATATTGGTATTATTTTTTTCTAACCATTTTTTCATTTGTTCAATTTCAGGGCCTTGTGCATCAATAATAGCTTGTGCTAATTTGCGCATTTCAGGATCAGTACCATACTTTAGCTCGATTTTTGCCATATCAATTGCTCCCAAATGGTGAGCGATCATTCCCTGCGCAAATGCAACATCTGCATTATCACTATTCATTCCTTTTGCCATATTTTCATGCATTTTATTCATTGAATCCATGAGCTCTTGGTTCATAGGAGAGTTACTCTGTACCACATTAGTACTCATATTCATATGTGAATTATTGGCTATTGCACCAAAAGAGAGTGAACCCATTAAAACGATGGCGATAGGTAAAACTTTTTTCATCAGTGTTCCCTTTATATTGTATGAATTATTCTTATTCTAAAGATCCCCCTTAGGGGAAGGTCAAGGTTACAACTAAAAGTTTAGAATACTTTACTTTTAATGACATTTTATCTTATAAAGTATTATCAATAGACTTGAATAAATAATTGTTATAATAGCTATAATGAAAACCAGATATACTTGCGATAAATCTTATTTTTAACGCATGTCCAAATAATAATTAAAATCAGAATTTAAGTATAATAACTTAACAATATTTAAATTATAATAATAAATTATTTCTTATGCCAATAGGGCTACATGTCTGCGTAATAAAATGTAAAAATTAAAAAGAATTGTAATCAATATTGAATATGAATGACTTTAATTATATATAGATATAAAGGTGATTAGTGATGCGGGGGCTTTCATGAAACAAATAATTATTATTGCAGGAGGAATTATATCATTGACTATTATGATTGCTATTTTTGTTGCAATCCTAGTTGTTTCTGTATTTAAAGAAGATACCGTTGCTGCTTGGAATAATAGCCGTAATGTTATTGAAAACTCCTCAACACAAATCAACGATATGTTTTCTTTTGTCAAAGGTAAGCGTGATGATGTCATGGCACGTTATCAATCATTAGAAAACAGTGAAAGTTGTAATCAACTCGTGTCTAAATTAGACAGTGTTGAAAAAGCACTAGCGGAAGGTAGTTTGTTACTTCCTCGGTCATCAATTGAGCAAATTTTTGCTATTAAAAATAGCCTTAATGATAGCTCATCTCCAGCCCAAAGCTTTGCCTGTGAGCAAGCTATTCAATTTATAGACAGAATTAATCCATAAGTATTAAGCTACTGTATAGTTATTCTCTTTATTTTTATAATATAGACTCTCTATTATTAGACTAACTGCAACAATAAGCCCGTGAAGATCTATTTATAATAGCATGAAATGGTTATCATTTTTTATTAATAAAAATGTGATTCAGTAACGCTATTTTTCCTTGCCAATCTCCCTTTTGCGATCTAAATAAAATGTTAACGTTAAAAAGAAGCCAATGTAGGGATTTAATTTAGCGTTATGCCTATGCTAACATAATAGGCTGATTCGTTTTAGTCAGATGTTTTTCTATTCATTAGTTTGTTTTTATCTTTACTTATCGCTTTATAAAACACACTTTATTATCTATTCTATTTAGATGTTATAAAATATAACGATGGGTATTTGCGCTTCTTTTTATGAAATTCACTGGCAGTAGTACATAAGTATCTTTTATCTATTTATAAAATTCACTGAAAAGTATTTAAACAATTATGAATATCACTACACCCAATAGCGTTAATGAAGTAAGCCGTAAAACAGCGTGGATCAGGGTAATTATTCTATCATTTGCTGCTTTCGTATTTAATACGACAGAGTTTGTACCTGTTGCATTGTTAAGTAATATTTCTGAAAGTTTTGCCATGGTGCCGGCTCAAACAGGGTTGATGATCACTATTTATGCTTGGGTTGTTGCCCTAATGTCTTTGCCATTAATGATAATGACCAGCAAAGTAGAGCGACGTAAGCTACTGATTATTTTGTTTATTGTATTTATTCTAAGCCATGTCTTATCTGGCGTGGCATGGGATTTTAATTCGCTAATTGTAGGTCGGGTTGGAGTCGCTTTTGCTCATGCTGTTTTTTGGTCGATTACTGCCTCATTAGCAATAAGAATGGCACCCCATGGTAAAAAAGCACAAGCATTAAGTTTATTAGCAACCGGTGTTGCACTAGCTACCGTGCTGGGTTTACCTCTGGGAAGGGTGGTTGGACAATGGTTAGGATGGCGAGCTACCTTTTTGGGTATAGGTGTACTGGCGCTGATAACCATGCTTGCTTTAATGCGCTATTTACCTTTATTACCTAGTGAACATTCCGGCTCGTTAAAAAGTGTTCCAATATTGCTAAAACGAGCACCATTAGTGGGTATTTTCTTACTAACGGTGATCGCAGTAACCGCTCATTTTACTGCTTATAGTTATATTGAGCCTTTTGTTATTGATATTGCAAAATTAGATGAAAATTTTGCCACTATTGTATTACTGATTTTTGGCGGTGCAGGAATTTTGGGGAGTGTGTTATTTAGTCGCTATAGTACCAAAATGCCAACCTCATTCTTATTCTTTGCACTTATTCTCTTAACCGTATGCTTAAGTACGCTGATGATGAGTAGCCAACATACACTCACATTTATTGCCTTAATCATCTTTTGGGGGATAGGCTTTATGTGTATTGCGTTAGGATTGCAGGTTAAAGTGATTGACTTAGCACCTGATGCAACAGATATCGCCATGTCGATCTACTCAGGTATCTTTAATATCGGTATTGGGGCAGGGGCTTTGTTAGGTAATCAAGTAATATTGCACGCGGGAATGCCAAATATCGGCTATGCAGGAACAGCCTTAAGTATTATTGCACTAGCGTGGTGTGGCTTTATTTTTACCCGTTATCGTGTTGCGATGGGAGGCAAACCTCGCGAAAAAAACCGGCTCCATTAAACAAAATCTATAAATAGCATTTTAAGGCATCTATTGCGCTGAATAGATGCCTTTTTTGTTGTTCTAAAATAGATATCACAGAAATATCTTGTGATAGAATTCACAAAATTGAATTTGGATCTTAGTAGGGCGAAGAAATGAATGGATTAACTTACCTAATATTAGCCATTATATCTGAAGTTATTGCAACAACGGTGTTAAAAGCATCCGATGGCTTTAGTCGATTATATCCATCTATTGTCGTCGTGGTGGGGTATTGTTTTTCTTTTTGGGCGCTATCTCAGGTTGTGAAAGTCATGCCACTGGGTATTGCATATGCAATTTGGAGCGGATTAGGTATTGTTTTAGTTTCTGTTGCGGCTGTTTTTGTCTATCAACAAAAACTCGATTTACCCGCCATCGTCGGTATGACATTAATTATTGCCGGCGTCTTAGTGATTAACTTACTTTCCAATAGCACCTCACACTAATCAGAGATAACAGAGATAATTTAGGTGTTTTTATAATGCAAAGAAAAATGAAAGCAACGTATTTTTTGTTGATGTTGACCAGCTTTGCGTTGCTTACTGGTTGTAGTCAATCTAAACAAGCACAAAATACCACCGCTCAAGTGATTAATAGCAATAAAACGATAGCGACCACACCTTCTATTCCTTTAGAGGAACCAGCAAAAGAGACCTGTATATTTTCTGGTGGAGTGCCTGCGTTAACTTATGAATTACACGGCGGTCAAACACCCGTTTGTCAATTTGCTAATGGTAAACGTTGTAGTGAACAAGCGTTGATTGATGGTGCCTGTATTCCAGGTTAATACGCTTGGGGATATGCATAAATAAATGATAATTAGAAAAATAGGCGCTTAATGTCTGATTAAGCGCCTATTTTTGTGATGATAATAATTTATCTGCGCTCTATCTTTCTATAGCTAACAGTAGCGTATGTTAGTCTTTTTTGGAAAAAGAAGAGGTGACTTGGCTGATTAATACTAATAAACCAACAATAAAATAAGCAGAAAAGATAATTAACATCCATTGTGGCATTTCTAATGACAAGAACCGCCATTGGCTAACAGAACAATCCCCTGATGCTTGGAATACGGCAGGGAACCAATCTTGCAATGCAAACCAAGAAGGCAAGGTAACAAAGAAATCACAAGTTGCAAAAGGTGATGGATTAAGAATAAGTTGCGTATGTTCCCAAGCTAGCTCAATACCGCGGTATGAGGCATAAAGCCATAAAAAACTACCCGCCATGCGCATTAGTGTCAGTTTTGGCGAAGAAAAACCAATTAATGCGGCAACTAAGATCCCTAATACAGCAATGCGCTGATAAACACACATCACACAAGGCATTAATTCCATTCCGTACTGAAAATACAATGCCGCACCTTCAAGACCAATTGCCGTTAATGCCAGCAGTAACCATGAAAAACGACTTTGTGACCAGTGACGAAGAGCACTCAACATAACAATGTCCATGATAATATTGAAATAAGTTGTTATTCTGCCTAAAAACTAGACTAAAAAAAAGGTAAAATCTCTTATTTCACAAATATTTACATTAATAGGTGTTTTTATGAAAAAATAGGGCTTTTAAACATTAAAAGCCCTAAAAAATACTCATTTCATGATGGTTTTTTATGGAATAGCGATTAAGCCAATTTCATATAACCAATGTGTCATAGGCACGAGCCAGAATTCTACAGCCAGTAATCCTAACAGTGTCATAACGATGGTATAAGGAAGTGCCATCATCACCATACGTCCATAAGATAAGCGGATCAGCGGGGATAATGCAGAAGTTAATAAGAATAAGAAAGCCGCTTGTCCGTTTGGCGTTGCCACTGACGGTAAGTTAGTCCCAGTATTAATTGCGACACCAATATGTTCATATTGAGATTGGCTAATTAATCCTTCTTGCAATGCGCTTAATGCTTCACTGATATAGACCGTACCCACAAATACATTATCTGAAATGGCAGAAAGTAGGCCATTAAAGAGATAAAAGAGTGACAGTTGTGAAGATTCTGATGCCTGTAGAACAAATTGAATAATAGGACCAAATAGCTGTTGATCAATAATCACGGCAACAACGGAGAAGAATACCGTAAGTAATGCGGTGAAAGGCAGTGCTTCTTCAAAAGCTTTACCTAAAGCGTGCTCTTCAGTGATACCACAGAAAGTGGTGGCTAAGATAATAACAGAAAGACCAATAATACCAACCTCAGCAAGGTGTAAGGCCAGTGCAACAATTAACCAAATACCAATTAATGCTTGGATTAATAACTGGGCTTTTTCTTGTTGAGTTCGTTTTTCACTGTTCTTTTTATCGTAGTCAGTGAGAACTTTACGCACTAATTCAGGTAGCTCGGCACCATAACCAAACAGCTTAAAGCGCTCAACCAAATAACATACTGCAAGTCCAGCAAAGAAAACGGGAATAGTAACGGGTGACATCCTGATAAAGAAGGTGACAAAATCCCATTCTAAGTGTTTTGCAATGATCAAGTTTTGTGGCTCACCAACCATCGTCATCACACCACCTAATGCTGTACCAACACCGGCATGCATCATTAAGCTACGTAAGAAAGCACGGAATTGTTCTAAGGTCTGTTTTTTCTCTGTGCTATCAATAAAGCCATCATTGCTTAACTCTGCATCAGCTTGGTTAGAAGCAAAGTTATGGTAGATGGAATAGAAGCCTAAAGAAACACTGATCACCACGGCAATCACGGTTAAAGCATCTAAAAAAGCAGATAAAAAGGCACTAGCAAAACAGAATGCTAATGATAATAAGCGTTTAGATCGAATAGAGAGGAGTAATTTTGTAAAAGCAAATAGAAGTAATTGCTTCATAAAATAAATACCCGCAACCATAAAGACCAGCAATAAAATGACTTCAAGGTTGTTGGCTATTTCATGACCTATTTGCTTCGGCGTTGTCATACCAATAATGACGGCCTCAATAGCAAGTAATCCCCCTGGTTGTAGCGGATAACATTTTAATGCCATGGCTAAAGTGAAGATAAACTCAACAACGAGTAGCCAGCCAGCAATGAAAGGGTCAACAAAGAAAAAAATCAGTGGGTTGATGATTAAAAAAGTAATAATAGCAAGCTTATACCAATCAGGGGAGTTCCCCATGAAATTTTTCAGTAATGCTTGTCTTATACTCATATCCATTATGTTTTTTATCCTCCGAATAGAGATTTTAGGCGCCTAAAATGCGCAATCTAGTCATAATACGCTCTAATCGCTGTGAAATTAAGCGTATTCGTAAATAATAAATTGATAAAATAGTGTCATGTTTTATGATGCCATTCACTATTTAGCGATGGTTGAGCTATATCAAAATTAAGCATTCTGATATTATCTTTTCTATTATTAGCAGAAAAAACGCTTCGGAAGAAATAAAAATATGGTTATTAAGGCTCAAAGCCCCGCAGGTTTTGCGGAAGAGTACATTGTTGAAAGTATTTGGAACAACCGTTTTCCACCAGGTTCTATTCTGCCCGCAGAACGTGAGCTTTCCGAATTAATTGGTGTGACAAGAACGACATTGAGAGAGGTTTTACAACGTTTAGCTCGTGATGGTTGGTTAACTATCCAGCATGGAAAACCAACCAAAGTGAATAACTTTTGGGAAACGTCAGGTCTTAATATTCTTGAAACTGTCGCGCGTCTTGATCATGATCGCGTGCCACAATTAATCGATAATTTATTAGCCGTAAGAACGAATATCTCAGCAATTTTTATTCGCACGGCATTTAAAAATAATCCAGAAAAATCCCTAGAAGTGCTGACTCATCAACTAACGACTGAAAATAGTGCTGATGAGTTTAGTGAGTTGGACTATAACATTTTCCGTGGTTTGGCATTTGCCAGCGGTAATCCTATTTATGGATTGATCTTAAACGGACTTAAGGGATTATATACCCGTGTAGGGCGTTATTATTTCTCTAATATTCAGGCGAAAGAGTTGGCGCTATCATTTTATAAAAAATTGGCGTTGCTATGTGAACAAAAAGATACTGAGCACGTTATGGATTGCGTTCGCCAATACGGAAAAGAGAGTGGCATTATTTGGCATGAGCTCCAATCGCCACTACCTAGTGACTTAGAAGAAGTAAAACGTTAATTCATCGCGTTTATCCCGTCTTAACATCAGCATTGGATCTTATTGATCCAGTGCTGATTTTTTATTCATGCATCAGCAATTACTCTACTGAGGATAGGTGTTTGAAGTTTTATTGGGATATTTAAAAAGTAACAATTTGCTAATGATATTTTGATAAATATGATAATTACGCAATATAAATAGATTATTTATAGGAATAGTTCTGTTTGAGCATAATGCAAATATTTATATAATTCACAACGCACTAAAATAGTTAAATATAATTTACATCTTTTATAGTATAGAATATAATATTTTATTAGTTTTTCATCTTAAAAAGATTCAATTTACTTAGTTGAATCTTTTTAAGTAACTTATTATCGTATTTCTACAAGTGGAGATATAAAATTGGCAAATATTATTTACTTAAATATAAAGGGAAATAATCAAGGTTTGATCTCAAAAGGATGTTCTTCATTTGATTCTATTGGTAATAAGTATCAATCAGGGCATGAGGATGAAATTCTAGTTTATGAGTTTTCATCGAATTTATCGATGCATCAAAATGTAAGTTTTCAACCCGTAGATATACGTAAGACGATAGATAAGGCTTCTCCATTATTATCTCAATCATTAGTTTCTAATGAGTTATTAACATGTGAATTTTCTTTTTATAGAACATCAGATAAAGGTGGGATAGAATTATACTATAAAATAAAACTAACAGATGCATCAATCGTAAATATTAGCTGTTTTTATCCTAATTCTATAACACATAATGAGGTTCAACCTGAAGAGTCATTATCAATACGTTTCAAGTCAATAACATGGGAACATGTAACTGCAGGAACCAGTTCTTATAGTATTTGGGATGAAAGGATAATTTAATGTTTTTTACTTTTGAAGAAAAATTTGAAAGATATGCCAGTGATATAAAGAAATTATCAGAAATATCAGCTAAATATCTTCTTAAAGATGATTATTGTAAACAAGGCTATAGGAGTGAAATAGCAGAAGTAGTGAGGCTAATTCGAGCTGATTTCTATCGGGCCATATATAACCACAGAGAAAGATATAATAGAACGCAGAATCTGAGAGATACAGTAAGAGAAGCATTTGGAGTAGGTTTCCTGCCAGATATAATGCAATATCTTAATGAAATAGAAGTTGAGTATGAAACTGAAATGTCTGCTTATTCACAATTAAGGAAGAGGAGTAAAGAAACCTATGAGCTGACTAAAACTTTTTCTGGAACGGGATACTATTTTTACTTAAAAAGCAGTCAAACTATTATAGGAGGAGGAATACAAAGTACTTTTGGATATTTAACATTTAAGATTGGTCGTAAAATTAGAAGTAAAGAAATGCAAGGAGCTGGAATTATTGGTATAACACTAGGTGGCGGTAAGTTTATTGAAGGTATATCAGATATAGTGTATGAATTTACTGAGGGTGGGGTTAATTTTGGTGGAGACCCAGTAAAAGAGAATATTGAAAAGGGACTAAGATTTTTAGGTATGAACGAGAGTCATGGAGAAATAGGTTATGATATTATTGATATGACTGTCAGTTTATATAATGGATTTGCTGCTTTTGCTAAATATGATTCTCCTAATCGTATTATTCATTTACCTGTTACCATGGCGGGGAGAACTTATAGAGCGACATATTTTGATCGTTTGTTTACCAGTAAAGGTGTTCGTTTGTTTCGTTGGAGTACATTAGATTTTAAGCGGAAATTTAGCATTCAAAGTAAACCTCTATTACTTACTACGCTCAGCTACAATGCAGGGAAACTTATTCTAATATTAAAAAAATATAAGAACGATGAGTCATCTAGTGAGAATACTCAATAATTTAGCTTATTTTTTTTCGATTTTCGCAATTATAAATAGATCATTTTTCCATTAAGTAGGTCATTACAGCAATTCTTTTTACTCTAAAAAATAAAATAAGTGATATTTTATTCGTAACACAATCATAAACAGTGATGACAAAACTCATGGTAATGTAAAAAAAAACTAACATTAAGAATGAATAAAATAGGTGGGGTGTGGATTCGGACATAATTATAAGAATGAAAATTATAACACTTGAAATAAACAATCCTTCAAACAGGAAGCGATCAAATATAAATGTATTAAAAAACCATTCATTGAAACTTTCTTCTTTATTAGTTTGGTCATTATAAGTTTTATTTATTCTCTCTACATCTTCGGTAGATAAGTTTTTCAATATGTTATCTATATCGAATTTTTTCATTCTATCTTTATCTCTAAATTCATTTTTCTATTTTTAATGGTAGCACAATTAAAAATAGAATTGAATTATTATATTAATAATATTCATAAAATGATATTTTATAATATCCATTTTCTTTAAAATAAAATAGCTTTAAGTAACTGTGTAGGTAACGAAAAATTACAATGTAATAATTTAGAATATTTTATTGAAACTCCTAAGCACTCTGATCATTCAGATTTTATATTTGCTATCTAGAAAATGATGGTAACAAAAGTATGATTGCTGCTATTTGCTATTAAAGTAGTAGATTAAAAACAGCAAGCCTAGTTTAACCAGTCATTTTTAGGTGATACTTTAATTTGGCTATTTTTAGTAAAAAAAATTTGAAACATATCTCATCTTGATATTATATTCTGATAATAATGATTTTTTTGGTTTTTCATAAAAATAGCATGATGGGTTTTTATTGGCTTATTTAATTTATATTTGAATAATATATTTATGTATTATTTTTATAAAAAGCGCCAAATACTCTATCAAATTGATTTTTAAATAGAATTAATAATTGCTCTGCAAAACTAACACTGTTATTACTAATTAAATGTGATTTGACTCTAAAATTTGCTTTTTTGTGGTGCTAGATGATTATTCTGTGCTGACTTTTTGTGTATGGAATATTATTCTTATGTTATATCAATGTAAATTATTTGGAGTCTAGCCATGAAAGTGATCATCTTAGGTGGCGGCGTTATTGGTGTAACAAGTGCGTGGTACTTAGTACAACAAGGGCATGAAGTCATTGTTGTCGATAGGCAAAGTAGTGCGGCAGAAGAGACGAGTGCAGGTAATGCAGGGCAAATATCTCCGGGTTATGCAACACCTTGGGGTGCCCCGGGTATTCCATTAAAAGCAGTAAAATGGATGTTTCAAAAACATGCACCTTTAGCGATCCGACCTGATGGCTCACTGTTCCAATTACGCTGGATGTGGCAAATGCTACGTAATTGTGATGCTTCTCATTATGCGATGAATAAGAGTCGTATGGTGCGTATTGCTGAGTATAGTCGTGATTGTATCCGTCAATTACGCCAAGATACCGGTATTGAATACGAAGGACGCCAAGGGGGAACGTTACAGCTATTTCGTGATCAAAAACAATTTGATAATGCCGCTAATGATATCGCTGTATTAAAGCAAGAAGGTGTGGCTTATGAACTGCTAACAGCCGAGCAACTAAAATCAGCAGAACCCGCTTTAGAGCATGTGAGTCATAAACTTACCGGGGGATTACGTCTTCCTAATGATGAAACGGGTGATTGCCAAATCTTTACTAAGAAACTGGCTAAAATGGCTGAAGAGGCCGGGGTTACCTTCTTATTTAATAAAGAAATAAAACACCTACTTTTTGATGGTGATAAAGTCACCGGTGTACAATGCCATGATGGTTTATTAACCGCAGATCACTATGTTGTCGCCATGGGATCGTACTCGACTGAATTTTTGAAAAACAAAATCACAATTCCGGTTTATCCTTTAAAAGGCTATTCATTAACCATGCCTATTATTGATGCAAGCAGAGCACCAACATCCACTATTTTAGATGAAACATATAAGATTGCGGTGACTCGCTTTGATAATCGCATTCGTGTGGGCGGTATGGCGGAAGTGGTAGGTTTTAATTTGAATATTTTAAAATCACGTTGTGAAACGCTCAAAATGGTTGTTCAAGATCTCTATGAGGGTGGTGGTGATATCGGTAAAGCCACATTCTGGACAGGCTTAAGGCCAATGACGCCAGATGGTACACCGATAGTTGGGCCAACCGCATATCGTAATTTATCCCTAAATACGGGGCATGGTACATTAGGATGGACGATGGCATGTGGCTCAGGACAGCTGTTAGCTGATTTAATATCAGGTAATAAAACGGCAATTGCTGCAGATGATCTCTCCGTGTTCCGTTATATCGATGGATTTAATACTAAATTGCTCCGTCCAGGGCAAAAACTTGACGCTGTTTATTAATTAAGGAGAGACGATGTCCAGACCTGCCAAAATTAGCATAAATTTAGATGCGCTGAGTCATAATCTTTCGGTGATCAAATCGAAAGCGCAGGGAAGTAAAGTATGGTCAGTGGTTAAAGCTGATGCTTATGGACATGGTCTTTCTTGTGTTTGGCCTGCATTAAGTCATACCGATGGTTTTGCCTTAATTGAATTAGATAAAGCAATTATGCTAAGAGAGCAAGGATGGGTAGGCCCCATTCTTTTGCTTGAAGGTTTTTTCAAACCAGATGATGTGTATTTATTAGAGCGTTATTCATTAACAACGGTTGTGCATGCTGATTGGCAATTTGAAGCCATTGAGCAAGCGCAATTAGAGCGGCCTATCAATATTTATCTGAAACTCAATAGTGGCATGAATCGGTTAGGTTACCGACCAGAAAACTATCAGCAAGCTATACAAAGAGCAAAACGCATAACTAATATTGGCTCTATTGTACAAATGTCCCATTTTGCCAATGCTGATACAGGGCTGAATATGGCGACACAAAAACAGATTATTGATAGCTCAATGGTAAATGATTTACCGCGCTGTTTAGCCAATTCTGCGGCTATTTTATTTGAACCACAAACCCATCATTCATGGGTTCGTCCCGGTATTATTTTATATGGTGTATCCCCCTCTGGGGTGTGGCAAGATATTGCTGATTTTGATTTGCAACCTGTGATGACCTTTAACAGTGAAGTATTAGCTATTCAGTCAGTAAAAAAAGGTGAACAAATTGGTTATGGTAGCCGATATACCGCACAACGTGATATGAGAATTGCTGTTGTCGCTTGTGGTTATGCTGATGGTTATCCAAGGCATGCCCCAGATGGTACACCTGTTATCGTTAAAGGACATAAAACACAATTAGTTGGGCGTATTTCGATGGATATGCTTACTATTGATGTAACCGATTTGCCGGATGTTGAACATGGAAGCCCTGTTGAGCTATGGGGAAATCAATTACCGGTTGATGAAGTTGCACTGGCTTGTGGCACTATTGGTTATGAATTACTGTGCGCTATTGCACCGCGAGTGGCGGTTGAGGTGACGATAAATGTAGCAAACTCTACTTTTTCTGATCTAAATGAAAGTTGTTAATAATCACTAAACTAGAATAAGCTTAAACTTATTTTGATTTGGTGATCCTATGAGTAACGGCATTACATTGCGTGTGAAAGGAAAGGTTCAAGGTGTTGGCTTTCGCCCCTTTGTTTGGCAATTAGCACATCATTTTGGTTTATTAGGGCAGGTGAGTAATGATAGCTTAGGAGTATTGATACACTTAACATTATCACCGCAAAATCAACACTTTATTAATGCATTAACGGCTCAATGTCCTCCTCTTGCACGCATTGAACGTATTGAACAAACACCTTATCAATGGGAGCAACTCCCCACGGACTTTACTATTGTAAAAAGTGGTGGTGGAGAAATGGATACACAAGTTGTACCTGATGCAGCGACTTGTCAGGCTTGTATTGATGAGTTGTTTGATCCACAAAATCGTCGTTATCACTATCCTTTTATAAACTGCACCCATTGCGGTCCCCGTTTTACTATTATAAAAAAAATGCCTTACGACAGGCCTTTTACCTCTATGTCTGCATTTCCATTTTGTCCGACTTGCCAACATGAATATCAAGATCCCGCAGATAGACGTTTTCATGCACAACCTAATGCCTGTCCTGTCTGTGGACCTCATATTTGGTTGGCAGATCATCAAGGGCAACAACTTGCAATAAAAGAGCGGGCATTAACGCAAGCTTGTCAGGCGTTATTAGCGGGAAAAATTGTTGCTGTAAAAGGCATTGGTGGCTTTCATTTAGTCTGTGACGCACGCAATAGTGAAAGTGTTGCGCGTTTAAGAGCGCGTAAACATCGTCCAGCCAAACCACTTGCGGTGATGTTAACCGGGATTGAGCAGCTCCAAAAACCGGACGATAATGCCGAGTTTTACTCAAAAGTGATAGAAACATTAACCAGTACCGCAGCACCTATCGTACTTATTCCTAAAGAAATCGCCCCTATTTCATTAAGTGAACTGATTGCACCTGGATTAACAGAAGTAGGTGTTATGTTACCAGCTAATCCTTTGCAACATCTTCTCGCACATGAAACACAAATTCCATTAGTCATGACCTCTGGTAATGCCACGGGACACACTCCTGCATTAACCAATGAAGAGGCGTTAAATCAGCTTGGTGATATTGCAGAATTATTTCTAATGCATAATAGGGAGATTATACAAAGAGCGGACGATTCATTAGTGCGTATTGAAGATGATCAGTGTGTGATGATCCGCCGTTCACGGGGTTATGTACCAGATGCTATCGCATTGCCAACCACTTTTGATGCACAACCTGCAATTTTGGCTTTAGGAGGGGATCTGAAAAATGTGTTTTGTCTCTTAAAAGAGCACCAAGCTATTATGGGGCCGCATTTAGGTGATTTAGATGATTTAAGTGTGAGGCAACAATTACTGAAATCGCTCACGCTGTTTCAACAGATCTATCGTTTTACGCCCAAAGCGATTGCCATTGATGCTCATCCTAATTATATCAGCCATCAAATAGGTAAACAGCTAGCTGAACAGCAACATATTCCTGTTATAGAAGTTCCCCATCACCATGCACATATTGTCTCTTGTTTAGCAGAGCATGGACATACACAGCAACAAGGCGCAGTAATTGGTATAGCCCTTGATGGTTTAGGGTATGGACAAGATGGCTCTTTATGGGGAGGCGAGTGTTTGCTGGTGGATTATAAAAAATCCCAACGTATTGGCGGGCTACCTGCGGTTGCTATGCCGGGAGGAAATTTAGCTTCAATACAGCCTTGGCGAAATTGGTTCGCACATTTAGCTACTTTTACAAAAGATTGGCAAGGTAGTGTTATCACCCAAGCAATTCCGCTCACTGAGTTACAGATTTTGAGTAAGGCAGTGGCTCGTGGTTTAAATTCACCGCTAGCATCATCTTGTGGACGATTATTTGACGCAGTTGCTTGCTCTTTGGGATTATCACCTAAACAAATAAGCTGGGAAGGCGAAGCGGCATGCTACTTACAAAGCGCTGCGTTACAGTGTCACGTAGATCGGTATACTGATATCATCAAGCAATATGGACATTTAATGCCTGTAAAAGATAAGCATGTTGATTTGTCCATTTTCTGGTCACAATGGGAAAGCATCACATTGAATACCAGTGAGAAGGCTTGGTTATTTCACTATTTATTAGCCGAAAGTTTGGGTGATATTGCTCTGCAAGCTGCGCAAGAACATCAGATTGATACTATTGTTTTAACAGGAGGGGTATTCAATAATATCTTACTTAAGGATCTGTTTAAGCAAAAATTAAACAATAAAAAGGTATTAACCCCTATGATATTGCCATCTGGTGATGGTGGAATTGCATTAGGACAAGCACTTATTGCCAGTCATTTTATGTAAAAAATAAAATGATTGTAATCTATTAGCTAACTTTTAGTGCACCATAACAACAGTCGTTTTTTGGTCACTGTTTTATCAAAGACAATATGGAAAATCATCGTGAGTAAAAAGAAAATTGTTATTTCTTTAGCCATAATCGCTGGATTGAGTACACCGACAGCCTTCGCGGGAGAATGGTCAATAGGGGGTTCTGTATTATCACAAGTAACACCTTATAAGGGTGCTAAATCTAAAGACTATTTATTACCTGTACCTTTGGTTAATTATCAATCTGAAAATTTCTATTTTGCGACATTAGCCGCAGGATATTATTTATGGAATTCACCGAAAGATCAGCTGTCTGTCGATGTTCACTATTACCCACAAGCATTTAAACCAAGTGACTCTGATGATGAGCAGATGAAAAAACTTAATCGTCGCCGTGATACCGTCATGGGTGGATTTACCTATAAACATCATGAGTCATGGGGAAGTTTACGAGGGATTATTTCTGGTGATCTTTTAGGTAAAAGTAATGGCATTATTGCTGATGCTGCTTACCTTTATCCTTTTGAACTAGGAAATTGGTCACTTCAACCGGGAATTGGTGCTGTTTGGGAAAATAAAAAGCAGAATCGTTACGCATATGGGATTAGTCAGGGAGAATCTCAGCGTAGTGGTTTAGCTGAATATCGACCAAATGATAGCTGGAGACCTTATGTTGAAATCTCAGCTAACTATAAGTTTGCTGAAAACTGGGATTTCTTCGCGATGGGACGAGTGGATCGCTTACCCAGCGAAGTTAAAGATAGCCCGATGGTAAATAAATCGGTAACGGCTATTTTATGGACAGGTGTCACTTATACTTTCTAACGGTAAAACGGTAAAACGGTAAAACGGTAAAACGGTAAAACGGTAAAACGGTAAAACGGTAAAACGGTAAAACGGTAAGTTAAGTTGCTTTCGATAACTAAAAGCTTCGAATTTGTTCGAAGCTTTTTTCGTTCGACAAAGTAGAGTGGCAAACTATTTTTCAGCAATATTTTTGCGTACACGTATCACAGCAGATAAACGCCCAGGATGAACATTATCCGGCTTAAGTGGACGATGAATACGAGCTGTTTCAACACATGCCATTTTACGGTAACCACCTGAGCTCATATCTTTCATTGAACTGGCGAGTTCTGCACCCGGATTCCAACAAACGACATCACTGTGATGATAATGGTGAACCTCAATAGTACGATCCCAACCATCATCATGAATAAGATTAAAATCTTCAGGTTCAGTATAAAGTCTGTCAGTACGGCCGTTAAAGCGTAGGGCTGTTTCGTCGGTATAAACTTCTTTATCCGCCACTGTGTCAATATAGTGACCACCAAGGCCTGTAATGGAAACTTTATCGATATCACTGACATTAAAATAGGAGTGTAGCGCCGCAGTGGCTTCATAGTCACCGTATGACTCTAATTCAATTTCACAGGTATCACCTAATTTAAATCGAGCAATAACAGTAAATTCATGAGGCCAATACTTTTGAGTTTGTGCACTTTCTTTGAGTGTCATGGTGATAAGCACTCCGTCTTCTTGTTCAGAATGAGCACTAAATTCCCAAGGTAAGATACGTGCAAATCCATGGCTTGGGGTTCCCGCTGAGGCAAACCAAGGCCAACAAATAGGGATACCACCACGAATAGCAACACCGGGAGTAAATAAGGCATCTTCACTGAGCCACAAAACGGGATGCGTTTGTGCGGGTTGCCATGCGATAAGATGGGCACCTTGAAGACTAATAGCCGCACGTACTTTGGGGTGAGAGATCACCAGAATAGGGAGTTCACCTAATTGGCGTCGACTTAAGTAAGGTGATATTTGTTCAATAACCGGCAAAGAAAAAATTTTCTCATTCATTATTTTATAACCTTATGTCGCGGACTATTTGAATACAATAAACTGCCGAGTAAAAAAATAAAAGAGCCACCGAAAGGGTGGCTCTAAAATCAATCTTGGCTTTCTAAACTCTAATTATTTAGAGATATGAGAAATCAGATCTAGAACTTTGTTTGAATAACCAACTTCGTTATCGTACCAAGAAACTAATTTAACAAAGTTGTCATTCAGCGCGATACCTGCTTTAGCATCGAATACTGAAGTTAATACTTCACCGTTGAAGTCAGTTGAAACAACTGCATCTTCAGTGTAACCCAGAACGCCTTTCAGTTCGCCTTCGGCAGCTTCTTTGATTGCTTCACAGATTTGAGCATAAGTTGCTGGTTTTTCCAGACGTGCAGTTAAGTCAACAACAGAAACGTTAGGAGTAGGAACACGGAAAGACATACCAGTCAGTTTGCCGTTCAGTTCAGGAATAACTTTACCTACTGCTTTAGCAGCACCAGTTGATGAAGGGATGATGTTTTGAGAAGCACCACGACCACCACGCCAGTCTTTCATTGAAGGACCATCAACAGTACGTTGAGTTGCAGTTGTTGCGTGAACAGTTGTCATCAGACCTTCAACGATACCGAATTTGTCGTTGATAACTTTTGCTAAAGGCGCTAAGCAGTTAGTTGTACAAGATGCGTTAGAAACGATATCTTGACCTGCATATGATTTGTGGTTTACACCCATAACGAACATAGGTGTGCTGTCTTTTGAAGGACCAGTCAGAACAACTTTTTTCGCACCAGCTTGGATGTGTTTACGTGCAGTTTCGTCAGTTAAGAACAGACCAGTTGCTTCAGCAACAACATCAACACCAATTTCGTTCCATTTCAGGTTTGCTGGATCTCTTTCTGATGTTACGCGGATGGTTTTACCATTAACAACGAGGTGGCCATCTTTTACTTCAACAGTACCGTTGAAACGACCATGAGTTGAATCGTATTTCAGCATGTATGCCATGTATTCTGCGTCTAACAGATCGTTAATACCTACGATTTCGATATCTGAACGTTCTTGTGCAGCACGGAAAACGATGCGGCCGATACGACCAAAACCATTAATACCTACTTTGATAGTCATATGTATTCCACCAGCTTTATTAGTGAATTAAAAAGTTGCTTCTAAAGTTACCAAAACCGCGCCAGTCGTCAAGCGGAATCGTGTCAATAATTGCAAAAAATCAATTAAAAAAACACTTTTTGCTTAAGGATTGGTCGTTTTAGATAAATATTACGCTGTGTATTATCGGGATCATTGCCGATAAATGAAGTTACCTTTGCTCCGTTATGTGAAATGTATCACATTTCAAAAACTAAAGATTACTCTCATTGATTTTAGACTATATTTTCCAGATTTGTTGTTAAATCTTTGTTATTATTTGCTGTTGTTTTAAAAAACATTTTTGTCAGTGTGAGGTGTTTATGAGCAATAATGAAAAAAAAGTGCATATTTCAAGTGATAACAATCACATTGATTTATCAAACCTCAATGAAATGCAGCATTATGTGACGCAACAGCGGGGTACTGAACCGCCGTTTAGTGGTAAATTATTACATAATAGAGAAACAGGTATTTATCATTGCTTATGTTGTTCTGCGCCTTTGTTTTATTCGGAAACTAAATTTGATGCAGGATGTGGCTGGCCAAGTTTTTATCAACCTGTAAGTGATGATGCAATTCTTTATCTTGATGATTTTTCGCATAATATGAAAAGAACAGAGATCCGCTGTCGTCAATGTGGAGCGCATTTAGGGCATGTATTTAATGATGGCCCAGCACCGACAGGACAACGTTATTGTGTTAATTCTGCCTCTTTGGCATTTAGCAATACAGAAACAGGTGAAGTGCAAAAGGGCTAAACAGTCACTATTAACAATAAATTAACAAATAAAAAAACGATTCAGCTTTTGCGTGGTAATTTGATATATGGAGCAATCAATGGAAGTTAATGATTTAATTTCAATGGTCACACCTGAGATTTATCAACGTCTTTCTACCGCAGTTGAGCTAGGTAAATGGCCAGACGGCGTTGCACTCACTGCAGAGCAAAAAGAGCATTGCATGCAAATTGTTCTCTTATGGCAAGCACAGAATAACCATAATCCGGAACATATGACGGTTGGCACAAACGGACAAATTACGATGAAAAGCAAACAAGAGCTAAAAGCGCAATTTCAAGCTGAACGTTTAGCCACATTAACACCAATGGATGATGATTAAGACGTTTTTAAATTTAAATAATGAAAGTTAGCGTAACGGTGGTGATTTATTTTGATAAATCACCACTTTTTAGTTCTACTATTCATACAAGTAGAGAATGATAATTGCTAATCATGTTGTTTATATTATTTGTCACTTTTAAGCACTGTTACTGAATCAACTAAAACTGCCCCATGTTGTTGCATTTGATTAAATGCGAGCTGGCTATCATCTGGTTGAATATTGACACCTCGACAACCATCCATAACCACTGATACTTGATAACCCAATTGTAATGCATCTAACACGGTAAATTTAACGCAATAATCAGTTGCTATCCCTAAAATGGTGAGATGCTCGATCTGCATGCTTTGTAAAAGAGTATGCAATCCTGTTTGATATTCATGGTCATTATCAAAAAAAGCACTATAACTATCGATAAGTCGATTTTGGCCTTTATAAATAATATGACTAATTAAATCATCTGTTAATAAGGGATGAAAATCAGCGCCATGGCTATTTTGTACACAATGCACTGGCCACCAAACTTGTGGACGGCCATTTAATTGGCCAACTTCGCCAACAACAGTACCTGAATTTTTTGCAAAGCTGAGATGATCTGCGGGATGCCAATCTTTACTCGCAATAATAGGACGCTGATGGCGTTGAAAATAATCAATAAGCCGATTTGCCGTATCTATGACGGTATCACTTTCCTTAACAGCCAATGCGCCACCGGTACAGAAATCATTTTGTAGATCAACTAATAATAACGCTGAATTTTTCACAGGAGTTACCTTTGATTAGACCTAGTCGTCATCGTTTAATGTCATTTCACCACGGAGATTTTGTTGCATTAAACGGCAGATCTCAGTATAGCTATATTGTTGACTAAGTAGATAGTGGAGTTTAGTTAACGCTGCTTCAAAAGTCATATCATAACCACTGATCACCCCAACATCGGCGAGTGCTTGTCCTGTTGCATAGCCCCCCATATTGACACGACCAGAAATACATTGTGTTAGGTTAACGACGACAATACCGCGCTCAGTTGCTTCGCGTAGCGTTGATAACAAGGCGGGATGAGAAGGGGCATTACCCACACCATAAGAGCGCAAAATAAGTGCCTTAACGGGTTGCATTAAGATATTTTTCACCACCTCATCAGAAAGTCCCGGATATATTGTCACCACACCAATTGGTTGAGGGGTAATATGATGAGCAATAAACTCACCTTTTGGCTTAGGTAATGGGTTTATTTTAAACGTTTTAATATTAATGCCTGCTTCTAATAAAGGCGCACTATTAGGAGAAGCAAAAGCATTGAAGCCATCTGCATGTGCTTTTATCGCACGATTACCACGATACAGAGTATTGTTGAAAAACAGTGCAACTTCATTAATCGGATGATGTGCAGCAATATAGAGAGCATTTAATAGGTTAGTTTGTCCATCTGAGCGTAAAGCTTCTAATGGAATTTGAGAGCCGGTGACGATAACTGGTTTTGCCAGCCCCTCAAACATAAAGGAAAGTGCAGAAGCGGTAAATGCCATGGTATCGGTACCATGCAAGATGACAAAACCATCATAGTGGCAATAATTATCGCTAATATCATCAGCGATAGATTGCCAATCTTCGGGGGTAATATTTGATGAATCAATTAAAGGAAGGTGCTCTTTGATTGTGAAATTGGGCATCTCTTCACGATGGAATTCGGGCATCTTAGCTAATTGGCGTTGTAAATGTCCTGATACAGGTATATAGCCGTGATCAGAATGTTGCATACCGATAGTTCCACCAGTATACACAACGTAAATGGATTTTTTTTGCATCAGACCTAACACTCTTATGAATTAAGCGATAAGAAAGAGTTGATTATAGGGGGTTTGCAGAATAAAAAAAGAAAGGGGAGACAAAAAGCACAATTGAAATACAGCAATTGATGTTTTAAATCATTATTTACACCATTTAGCAAAATAACTAAAAAATAATCAAAGGCTAAGATAATCCCGCTCATATTGAGCGGGAGCACACTTATTTATTGAATATCACCACAAGATAAACAATACGCATAGCGGTTTTGCGGATCGTTCATATTACGATAAAACTCAGTTTGTGTTTTAACTTCTTTAAATACCGGTGCAGGTAAATAGGCTTGTAATGGATCAGGAATAATGGCTTTTGCATTGGCCGATAAGCTCATTAATATTTGCTCTGATAAGCTTAATTCCGGTTTCATCCAATCAATGACTGGTTGTTTGATTTTTGCCATGGTTGCTGCTGCATTAATAGCATCATCGAAATCACCAAATTCATCAACTAATCCTACTTGTTTAGCATCAACACCAACCCAAACACGACCTTGCGCAATACGATCAACTTGTGCCGGTGTTTTATTACGTGATTCAGCTACTAATTTCAGGAATGTTTTATAGCCACTTTCAATATTAAGTTGGAATAGCTCTGAAAAATCTTCTGGTAATTTATTGGTTACCGAAAGTCCTGCAAGAGGCGATGTACTCACGCCATCACTATGCACACCTATTGATTCTAAGCTATTTTCAAAGGTATTGATGACACCAAATATACCAATAGAGCCTGTTAATGTTGAAGGGCTAGCGATAATTTTACTCGCAGGTGTAGAGATCCAATATCCCCCTGATGCAGCCATTCCGCCCATTGAAACCACGACATGTTTTTTCTCTTGTTTAAAGGCGGCTATTTCACTGCGGATCTGCTCAGATGCAGATACACTACCACCGGGGCTATTAACTCGTAATACTAATGCTCTAATATTAGGATTTAAACGCGCTTGACGGATTTGATTAGCAATGGTTGAACCACCTGCAGAGCCAGGAATGCTTTCACCATCAATAATTGCGCCTTGAACGACCACAACCGCAATATTGCCGTCTTCGTTTTCTGGGGCGAATGCGGTGAGGTTATCAGCATAATCATAAATACTAATATTGTTAAACTGCTTAGCTTCATGATCCCATTGAAAGGTCTCTTTCATATCCGCTTCAAATTGGGCATAAGAGCTAACAGTATCGACCAATTTGCGATTAAGTGCATAAGTAGCATTATCGCCATCGGCTTTACGCAACTCAACTATCATCTCTTTTGCACCAGGGAAAACATCTTCCTTGGTAATACTACGATTTTCTGCAACTTGCGTTAAATAATTAGACCAGAGTACGGAAACTAATCGACTAGATGCGGCTCGGGCTTCATCAGACATATTATCGCGCATCAGCGGTTCAACAGCTGATTTATAGGTTCCCACACGGAATATATGGGTATTAACTTTAAGTTTTTCTAATAGCGATTTGTAATAGAGATTACTAAAACCTAAACCATAAATACCCACAGCACCTTGTGATGCTAAATAAATTTTATCTGCATAAGAGGCTAAGTAATATTGCGGTTGGCTATAATAACCACTAATCGCATAGATAGGTTTACCTGTTTTTTTAAATTCAGTCAGCGCTTTACCAACATAATTGAGTGAAGGTTGGTCTGCCCCAGCAAATTCGTCAAGTTTTAGTACCATTCCTTTAATTTTGGGATCAGTCGCTGCTTTGCGTAAGGTATCAACGACTTCGAATAACGAATTTTCTTGTAACTGGCTACCCGAAACACCCAAAAGCTCTCGGCTCATTTGCCCTAAAGGATTTTGGTTAGCTGTTTGGTCAACAATAACGCCTTTTAAATCAACCAGTAATGCACCTTGATAATCGGTAGGTTTTTGCGTTTCTTGGACGATGAAATAGAGTCCTACACCCATAAAAAGTAGAAAGAAGAAAATAACGTTTAAGATTAGTTTCCTGATAAAGTTAATCGCCTGCCAACTAAATCGAAAAATAGTGCCGATTAACTCCATAATTTTACTCATATTATCTCCACATCATGTAAAGCTAAAAATTAATCCTAAACAGTTATGCTAGAATTGATGGTAAAGGTTTAAGTTTCTATTATTAAAGTATTTATTTCAATATTGAGCGACTCAAGAAATTAGCTGTATAGCCACAACATACCTTATTTACATGAGAGTATGCCTTGCAGGTGAACAATAGACAGCAGAGGTCACGGCTATTTTTAGAATAAAAAACGCTAATATTCCCTACATCTCACTTCGATCCTTTAATAACAAAACTCGATTGACTACTTAGACTGCAAATATTTAAACACCATTCTAATATAGCGACTAGCGAAAGTCTGTCACGTATTTTATTGCGCTTGGGCAGTGTATTACACCTAAAAGCTAAAACATTCATATTTTGAACAAACGCTCAATATTGGCTTAGGTACAATCCTATTTTAGCTAAAAATATCCGCTTAAATTTCTCGGTGGTGGTAATATAACATTTTGTTATACTGCGAATTGATAACAACTGTCTATCCCTGATCTTAAGGGATTTTGCTACAATAATACTGACAGGAGAATACAAAAATGGATGCATTAACACTGCTTTTAAATCGACGTTCAGCGTCTCGACTGACTACTCCAGCCCCAAATAACCAACAGCTTGAAGCTATTTTACAAGCTGGTATGAGAGCCCCCGATCATGGCGCCCTTAAACCTTGGCACTTTGTCGTGATGAAAGAGGATGGTATTGAGCGTTTTAGTCAATTATTACATAAAGCGGCGGTGGTGAGTCAACTAGGTGCTGAGGTAGAAGAAAAAGCAAAAAACGCACCTTTTCGTGCACCTTTAATTATTACCGTGATTGCCAAAGTTAAAGCGCATCCTAAAGTTCCTGAATGGGAGCAAATTGTTGCGGCAGGCTGTTGTGTTCAGGCGATGCAAATGGCTGCAGTGGCACAAGGTTATAGTGGTATTTGGCGTTCAGGCTCTTGGACTCATGATCCAGTGGTAAGAGCGGGATTAGGTTGTGGAGAGCACGACCATATTGTTGGTTTCTTATATCTTGGTACTCCCGCATTGAAAGCACCTACAACGGTTTCTCCTGCTGATTTAACTGATTTTGTGACTTATTTTTAAAAGGATGACATGTTATGTCTGAAGCAATTCGTTTAACACAATACAGTCATGGTGCCGGATGTGGCTGCAAAATTTCACCAAAAGTTTTGGAAACGATTTTACATAGTGAACAGGCTAAGTTTCACGATCCCCATTTATTGGTTGGTAATGAAACGAAAGATGATGCCGCTGTTTATGATTTAGGTAATGGCACTGGAATTATCAGTACCACTGATTTTTTTATGCCAATTGTTGATAACCCCTATGACTTTGGGCGTATTGCGGCGACTAATGCGATTAGTGATATTTTCGCTATGGGGGGTAAACCTATTATGGCAATAGCAATTTTAGGTTGGCCAATTGATAAACTTGCGCCTGAAATTGCTCGTGAAGTTATCGAAGGTGGACGAGCTGCCTGTCAAGAAGCAGGGATTTCCCTTGCTGGTGGGCATTCGATTGATGCTCCTGAACCTATTTTTGGTTTAGCGGTAACGGGCGTTGTACCGGTGAGTAAAATTAAGAAAAACAGTGCTGCTAAAGCAGGATGCCAACTTTTTTTAACTAAACCTTTAGGTATTGGGGTATTAACTACCGCAGAGAAAAAAGGCTTATTAAAACCTGAGCATCAGGGCCTAGCTACTGAAATTATGTGCCGTATGAATAAAGCGGGTACTGATTTTTCTGATATTGAAGGGGTCACGGCAATGACCGATGTGACGGGGTTTGGTCTATTAGGTCACCTTAGCGAGATTTGTGAAGGCTCTGGATTACAAGCCACTATTCACTTTTCACAAGTACCACGATTACCTGAAGTAGAAGCGTATATAGAGCAAGGATGTGTACCGGGCGGTACTGGACGTAATTTTGAAAGTTATGGCCATTTGATTGGTAATATCAGCGAAATGCAACGTAAATTATTATGTGATCCGCAAACTTCAGGTGGCTTATTACTGGCAGTACAGCCAGAAGCCGTTGAGCAAGTAAAAGAAGTTGCTAAACGCTTTAATATTGATTTGACCTCGATCGGTGAATTAACAGAGCCGAAAGCAGGAAGAGCGTTAATTGAAGTGACAAACTAACGTAATGAGATTATTTATTGCAGAAAAACCCAGCCTTGCTCGAGCTATTGCTGATGTATTACCAAAACCGCATAAACGTGGTGATGGTTTTATTGTTTGTGGTGATAACCAGTATGTGACGTGGTGTGTTGGTCATTTACTTGAGCAGGCTGAGCCGGATGCATATGATCCGCGCTATGCGCGTTGGTCGTTAGATGATTTGCCCATTATTCCGAATAAATGGCAACTCAAACCGCGCGCTGATGTGAAAAAACAGCTAGATACGATCAACACATTACTAAAACAAGCCGATGAAGTGATCCACGCAGGAGACCCCGATCGCGAAGGGCAACTGTTAGTAGATGAAGTACTTAATTACCTTAATATTAGTGATGCTCAAAGAAAACAGGCACGCCGCTGCCTGATTAACGATTTAAACCCCGCCGCGGTATCTCGAGCAATTGATAAGCTCCGCTACAATCATGAATTTATTCCATTATGTGTTTCTGCCTTAGCAAGAGCGAGGGCGGATTGGCTATATGGCATTAACATGACACGCGCTTACACGTTATTAGGACAGCGCAATGGTTACCAAGGCGTACTTTCTGTTGGGCGAGTACAAACCCCGGTGCTGGGTTTAGTCGTACGCCGTGATGAAGAAATTGAAAACTTTGTACCGAAAGATTTTTTTGAAGTCAAAGCGCATATCGTTACTCCTGCAGATGAGCGATTTACCGCTATTTGGCAGCCGAGTGAACACTGCGAGCCTTGGCAAGATGAAGAAGGGCGTTTATTACATCGCAAATTAGCAGAGCATGTTGTTGATAGAATAGCTGGCAAGCCTGCTAATGTTACCGATTATCAAGATAAACAAGAGTCTGAAATCGCACCTTTGCCTTTTTCATTATCTGCTTTACAAATTGAAGCGGCGAAACGCTTTGGTTTAAGCGCTCAACAAGTGTTAGACACATGTCAACGCTTATATGAAACGCATAAACTTATTACTTATCCACGCTCCGATAGTCGCTATCTGCCTGATGAACACTTTGCTGGGCGTCATGCGGTGATGAATGCCATTAGTGTGCATGATAATAGTCTTTTACCACAAGAAACATTAGATATTGATAAAAAGAACCGTTGCTGGGATGACAAGAAAGTAGATGCGCACCATGCCATTATTCCTACTGCGAAAACAGGTAATATTTCATTAAGTGAAAATGAAAAGAATATTTACTATTTGATTGCCCGACAATATCTAATGCAATTTATGCCAGATGCGGTATACCGCAAATGTGTGATTGAACTCGATATTGAGAATGGAAAGTTTATTGCTAAGGCACGATTTTTAGCACAAGCCGGCTGGCGTACCTTATTAGGTAGTAAAGAGCAAGATGCGGAAAATGATGGTAGCGCCTTACCTATTGTGGCTAAAGGTGATGAGTTACTTTGTGAAAAAGGCGAAATTGTTGCCAAGCAGACCCAACCACCAAGACCTTTTACAGATGCTACGCTACTTTCGGCTATGACCGGTATTGCACGTTTTGTGCAAGACAAAGAGCTAAAGAAGATCCTAAGAGCGACGGATGGGCTAGGTACTGAAGCGACTAGGGCTGGTATTATTGAATTACTGTTTAAACGCGGCTTTCTGCAAAAGAAAGGACGAGCTATCAACTCGACACCAGCAGGAAGAGCGTTAATTCATGTTTTGCCAGATATGGCGACATTACCCGATATGACCGCTCATTGGGAATCAATATTAACGCAAATTAGTGAGAAGCAATTTAAGTATCAAGATTTTATGATGCCATTAAGTAACACACTATTTGAATTAATTACTCAAGCTAAACGTCGTCCTAATATTCAAGCGTTTAGAAACCTGCCTGCGCCTTCGCAGAATAAAAAACGTAAAGGTGCGACGAAAAAAAGTGCACAAAGGAAAAGTCGTTCAGCGCAGTCTCAATCTACGAATCGCAATATAAAGAGTGATGCTTAGTTGATTGTGTAAGACGCTAACTAATATATAAATAAACCCCACTTTTAATCTATTTAAAGTGGGGTTTATCAATAAGGGGGGAAGAGAGGGAATTAAAGCTTAAACTCGGCCCAAACAGGTGCGTGATCGGAAGGTTTTTCCATCGCACGAATATCGTAGTCAATGCCGGTTGAAATACAATTATCTGCTAAGCAACGACTTGCTAGCAGTAAATCGATACGTAAGCCTCGGTTATCATCAAAGCCTTTTGAGCGATAATCAAACCAAGAAAATTGGTCTTCGACTTCAGGATGTTGGGCGCGGTAAGTATCGGTTAATCCCCAACCCATAAGCGTTGCTAACCACTCTCGCTCTTCCGGTAAAAATGAACATTTACCCATTTTTAGCCAACGTTTCATATTATTTTCGCCGATACCGATATCTTTATCGGTTGGGCTAATATTTAAATCCCCCATAATCAGTACGGGAGAGGAAGGCGTTAAGCTGGTGGTCAGATACTGCTGTAGATCAGCATAGAATTTTGCTTTAGCAGGGAATTTTGTCTCATGATCACGACTTTCACCTTGAGGGAAATAACCATTCATTACCGTTAATAATCCAGCGGGGGTTTCAATGTCCGCCATGATCATACGACGCTGAGCTTCTTCACCATCACCAGGGAATCCTTTACGTACCGCGACAGGTTTCGCCTTAGTTAACAAAGCCACACCATAATGGCCTTTCTGTCCATGATAAAAAACGTGGTAGCCCAAGGCACTGACAGTTTCTAATGGAAACATATCATCATGAACTTTTGTTTCTTGCAGTCCAATAACATCGGGTTGGTGTTTTTCTACAATGGCTTCGAGCTGATGAGGGCGAGCACGTAATCCATTAATATTGAATGAGACAAATTTCATGTGACTATAACCATTTATAGATTGAATAATAGGATAACTTATACTAACAGGATAATGAAATAAATGTAAGTCGGTTACATGCCAATGTTAATACCTGTCATCGAGATATAATCGCGTGATATAGATAAATCGTAGCCAAATAGCAAAATGTATGGCAACTAATAATATTAATAAGTTTATGCCTAACAAAAAATATTAATTAAATAAAGTAGAAACATAAACTATTCTTTGATAGAAGAATATAAGTATTATCATTTTTTATATGTAAAGCAAAATGACAGAATAAAAATATCAATTGAATTATAAATTATATTTATAGGAGGTGAAGATAATTAAAAATAATATTTATTTCGCATGGATTTCTTTCAGTTAATATGTGTTTTATTTATATTAATAAAATTAATTTAATTGTTTTGTTTAACACAGCAAAGGAATGGTGGATTATGTTTTTTTCTCGTAAATTAGAGGCCTTTATGGCCGTCGTTGAAAATGGATCCTTAAGTAAAGCTGCTCGTGTGATGAACCGAACGACACCACCTGTAGCGAAATCAATCAAAGATTTTGAAGCCGTGCTAGGGAAGCGCTTGTTTAAGCGGGAAAAGTTTGGTATGAGTTTAACGCAAGAAGGGTTAGAACTCTATAATGATTTAAAATCACTTTATCTGCAAGAAAAAGAGATAACAAAAAAACACACATCGGGCATTATTAATAATAGCATTCATGTTTATTATGATTGGGGTAAAAGTCAATATTTAACAGCACTCTATCAAGCAGCCAATAAGAATTGTTCACATATAAATATGATGAGATTTTCGAAGGATAATTTTGAAGAGATACCAGATTATGATGGAAACACGTTAATCTTAAGCTCAGATAAAATTATTAGTGAAAAGTTTAGCTTAATACATCAAGTTAAAAATAAATATCTAGGAATATGTTGCCAACAAATCTTAGCACAAAAAGCACAAGAGAATATCAATACATTGCTAAAAGAAAATATTTGGTTATGTGATCCCGCTTTATATAAAACAGCAAAAATAAAGAAATTAGAAAATGAAATAGCGGATCAGGGTAAACCTGTCAGTATTAGATTGATGGATGATTTAAATTGTTGTTTAAACTTTATTCAAACTCACCATTCGCTATTATTTACTGATGAAAACCCGATTAAAAGTGAGGATGAAAAGCAACTGTGCTTTATACCTTTAACACAAACGGAGCTGATTTATAATTGTTATATCTATAAATCTAAATATCACTCGAGTATATTGAACAGGTTTGTTGATTTAATAAAAGAATTGGAATGAAAAAATAGTGAAGAGTATTGAAGATGGTGGTGGGAGAAGGATTCGAACCTTCGAAGTCTGTGACGGCAGATTTACAGTCTGCTCCCTTTGGCCGCTTGGGTATCCCACCAACATTAAATTGTCTTGCTGTCCGTGACAGCGGGCGCAATAATACCAAATACCTGAGATGTGTAAAGTGCTATTTTAAGAAAAAGCGATCAACTGCTTTAAAAATATCCGCTTTGCTTAACTGTTGTGCTATATCGTATTGATTTTAGATAGAAAGCTATAGTGATTGACTTGGATGTGTAACAAAAAATAAAAAGAGCCTGTGATAAAATAACTATCCCAGGCTCTTGTTACTTTAGGCTTGTGTCGTAGTTACACTAATTTAAAACGGGTAAGCCTACAAAATAATTGTTCTGTTGCCATAGACAAAAACACGTTGCGAGAGCACCCAATAGAGGGCGTGGCTTAGTACGTTTTTTTCTACATCCCGTCCTGCGCGCATCATATCTTCTGCTGAAAAAGTGTGGTCTACGTTTATTACATTTTGAGTAATAATAGGGCCTTCATCTAAATTATCATTTACATAGTGAGCTGTGGCGCCAATAATTTTTACACCACGTTCATAGGCTTGATGATATGGGCGGGCGCCAATAAATGCCGGTAAGAAAGAGTGATGAATATTAATAATTTGATTTGGGTAATGTTGTACAAATGCGGGGGTTAATACACGCATATATTTAGCTAATACCACATAATCAGGTTTGTATTGGTCAATTTGTGCTATCAGTTTTTCATCATGCTGATCACGGGTTAACCCTTCATGACTAATGAGATGGAAAGGGATCCCAAATTGCTCAACAAGGTGTTTTAGCGTGTCGTGATTACCAATAACTGCTGCAATTTCAACATCCAGATCACCAAAAGCGCTTTTCATTAAGAGGTCACCAATACAATGGGCTTCTTTAGTGACCATAATGACGATACGGCGGCGACCGGCAGTATTAAGCTCTCGCTGTGAGCCTTGTGGAAGTGCATCATCTAAATCGGCTAAAAAGGTTTCATCATTAAAAATGCCTTCTAGCTCAGTGCGCATAAAAAAGCGGCCAGTGCGATGATCAACAAACTCATTATTTTGAACAATATTGAGCTGATGTTTATAACAAATATTAGTAATTTTTGCGATAAGCCCTTTCGCATCTGGACAAATAGTACGTAGTATTTTCTTTTGAGTATTTTGGTGTTGCATGTATGGATAAATCCTTTAATTTACTTCTGTGTTTGCAATTATTTTCTGTTGTGTTCACAACATTTTTTGTATTTACGGCCTGAGCCACAAGGACAGGGATCGTTTCGTCCTACTTTAGGCTGTACACCATCAATATAAAACCAGCAGTCGTCTATTTTTAGAAAACGAGAGCGTTCATGTAGATACTGCTTATCATCAGCATTTATTTCAATAAAGCAAGCTGAGAATTCAACAAAGGCTTCGTTATCACGAGGGTTTTCTTGTGCCGATATAATATGTAACCCTAGCCATTGTGTATTGGGAAACGTGGCGATTAACTCATCCCGTAAAGAAGGTGTACGACACGAAGGGTGCCATGTTTTGATTAGGTGATCTGCATTATGAGTCACAAAAGCACTATAGCGAGAGCGCATTAACGCTTGAGCTGTAGGGGCATTTTTTGTCCCTAATAAGTAAGGCTCACAGCACTCACTATAAGGCAATTGGCTATTGCAGGGGCATAAATTTGACAAGGTAATGTCCTGATCCATTTTTATACGACGATCCCCATCAGAAAAATAGCGATTAGGAATAATAAACGTCAATGTTGAACTAAACTAATAATGTAACGCTAAATAAACTGCAAGTGAAATGATAGTTATGGGTATTACTAATGAATAAAGCCTTAGTCGGTAAAAAAATTCTCATTATTGATGATGAGGTTGTATTTCGCACCATGCTCACTGAGTATTTTTCACACGAAAAGGCTTGCGTTTATGCGACTGACAATGGTAGCCAAGCATTGTTGTTACTTGAAGAGGGACTAAGACCTGATCTTATTTTATGTGATATCAGAATGCCTGTTATGAATGGGCCGACTTTTTTATGTCATCTAGAGCAGCGTCACTGGTCTTTTCCTGTTATTGCTATTTCATGTACTGACAACATGGCTGAAATTGATGATATGTTGCGCTTTGGCGCTCAGGACGTTTTTCTTAAGCCCGTAACTAATTTAGCTAAGTTAAAACAGAAGGTCATTGAAGTATTATGTCCAGGTTTTTTTGAGTCTGAATTAATTGCAAGAGGACAACTTGGACCTCTTTGGAATAACTTACGAGAACAGCCTCATTATATTCAATCCTTTGTTAAACAGATGCAACCGCAAGTTAAACAAATTGTCGCAGGATATAATGTTAATTATCGTCAATTAAATGATGCATCCCAAATGGGGTTGTTATTTGATATAGCGACTTTATCAAAAGATCAAATCATTTTTTACTGTGTTGACGTCTCTAATGATGAAGAAAATGGGTTACTCGTTGCGCTGCTTTTAAGGGTGGTTTTTAATCGTTTCCTAAAAGCTACTGAGAAAAGACGCTTCTTACCTAGTATGTATAACATATTGAATAAAATCAATAAAATGCTTGAGGATATGGGGGTGAGAGGATCATTCCCGCTAATTTTAGGTTATTACCACACCAAGGAAAAAAATATATTATTAGCGTCAGCAGGACTACGAGCTGAAATAAAAACAGAGAATAAAAAATATGTTTTAAATAGTGGTATACCTTTAGGAACACTACACTCTTTATATATTAACCAAATAAAGTGTGTGGGAATAGATTGGCAATGTAAAATTTGGAATCAGCACCATAAAATTAATTTAATGTTCTCACCTATACATAAACGTTAAATTTAGATTAAATAAAATCTGTTATTGCACATATATTAAACATAAATGAAGAACAATCTCAATTAAGCGATGATGCTCTGTTTATCCGTAGATATTAGCTGGTATACTCTGGCGATTATTTTTTTATATGTACCATAACATCATAGGAATATCATGGTACTTAATTTGTAGGAGAAGAGTAATGTCATCAGTGGTGCGTAAAGTAAGAAAAGCGGTGATCCCTGTTGCAGGGCTAGGAACAAGAATGTTGCCTGCCACCAAGGCTATCCCAAAAGAGATGCTACCTGTTGTTGATAAACCTTTAATTCAATATGTTGTTAATGAATGTATAGCAGCTGGCATCAATGAAATTGTGCTAGTTACACACTCTTCAAAAAATTCTATTGAAAACCATTTTGATACCAGTTTTGAATTAGAAGCTATTTTAGAAAAACGAGTTAAGCGTCAGTTGTTGGAAGAAGTACAAGGTATTTGTCCAAGTCACGTTACTATTATGCAAACTCGCCAAGGAATAGCAAAAGGATTAGGCCATGCCATTTTATGTGCAAAACCTTTGGTGGGTGATGAGCCTTTCGCTGTTATCTTGCCGGACGTTATTTTAGACCGATATAGTGCTGATCTGACTAAGGTTAATTTAAAAGAGATGCTTTCTCATTTTGAACAATCTGGCGCAAGTCAAATTTTAGTAGAGCCTGTTCCTGAAGAGGAAGTATCTAACTACGGGATTGTTGACTGCATGGGAGAACATTTACAGCCTGGCGACAGTAAACCCATTACTCGTGTGGTAGAAAAACCGAAGAAAGAAGAAGCACCTTCAAATTTATCTATTGTTGGTCGTTATGTGTTGTCTGAAAACATTTGGCCTTTATTAGCCAAAACGGCACCAGGAGCAGGGGATGAAATTCAATTAACTGACGCGATTGCAATGTTAATTGAAAAAGAGCCTGTAGAAGCTTATCACCTACAAGGGAAAAGCCACGATTGTGGTAATAAATTAGGTTATATGAAAGCTTTTGTTGAATATGGTTTACAGCACGAAGAGTTTGGCGAAGAGTTCACGAAATGGATAAAATCACTGCAAGCTTAATGTGTTGAGTAACAAAATTTAACGATTTATCTTGTTAATAGTGTCGCACTGTCATTTTAATTTTATAATGTGGTGCGGCATTTATTTATGGCTTAAAGCTTAAAAGTACCGCTATAAAAGATGATAAATTACAGTGCTAATATTGATATATATATCGGCATTGACTAGGTTAAGCGTTATGATGTTAATTGAGGTGATATTAAGCATGATAGCGTTTAGCGCAGAAATCAATTAATTGGGTTATTTGAGTATAATATGAAAATATTAGTAACAGGTGCAGCAGGATTTATTGGCTACCATTTAAGCCAGCGTTTGATAGAAATGGGTTATCATGTTATCGGGATAGATAATCTCAATGATTATTATGATGTGCGCTTAAAAGAAGCACGATTAGCTAAACTTAATCAGTTGGATAACTTCCAATTTGAGAAAATTGATATTACAGATTCAGTGAGTATTGCGCAATTATTTGCTGATCACCGTTTTGATCGAGTTATTCACTTGGCGGCTCAGCCTGGCGTTCGTTATTCAATTGAAAACCCAATGGCATATATCGATGCTAATATTGTAGGCCATATTAATATATTAGAAGGTTGTCGCCATCATAACGTTGGGCATTTGATTTATTCGTCATCAAGCTCGGTATATGGTTTAAATCAAAAGCAACCTTTCTCTACAGAAGATAGTGTTGATCATCCGGTGTCACTTTATGCTGCGACGAAAAAAGCCAACGAATTAATGTCTCATAGCTATTCTCATTTATATCAGCTACCCACAACAGGACTGCGATTTTTTACCGTATATGGTCCTTGGGGGCGTCCTGATATGGCTCTATTTAAATTTACTAAAGCTATGTTAGCGGGTGAGCCTATCGATGTTTATAATGGCGGAAATATGACCCGTGATTTCACTTATGTCGATGATATTGTCAGTTCTGTGGTACGTTTAATTAATATTATTCCTGAACCCAACCCAAATTGGACCGTAGAGCAGGGGGAAACTTCATCAAGTTCTGCACCTTATAAAATATATAATGTGGGTAATGGGCAACCTACAAAGTTAATGGATTTTATTACAGCAATAGAAAAATCACTCAATATTAAAGCTAAATTGAACTTAATGCCAATGCAAGATGGTGATGTACTTTCAACCTGTGCTGATTGTAGCGATTTAGCTCAGACAACAGGTTTTTCACCCAACACTGCAGTAGAGTATGGTGTGAAGCAGTTTGTGGATTGGTATGTAGATTATTACCAGCAATAATCAGAGCATAGATATAATGCACAAGACAAAAAGGAGCCTTAAAGCTCCTTTTTTATTATAAAATTAACTAATTAATTTTATCAATACATTCACTATATTTGTAAAGCCCTTTTTATTTAAAAGCTTCATCAGCCTATTAAAGTTAAACGCTCGTTTAATAAAAATGACTAAACAAGAAAAATACCCTTTTAATTTTTAAAAGGGTATTTTAAATAGAGTATGCATTAAATTAGATGAGGAAATCTTCTAAAGATTTGCCTTCTTCTTCAATTGCACGTTTGATTACAGCTGGTGTACGGCCTTGGCCTGTCCAAGTTTTAGTTTCACCATTATCATCAACGTATGAATATTTAGCAGGACGTGCTGCACGTTTAGCACGACCAGTTTTGCTTGCGCCAGCAGCTTCAAGCAGGTCAGTTGGATCAATACCATCGGCAATTAATAGCTCACGGTATTTTTGTAATTTTTGCTGACGTTCTTCAATTTCAGCTTGCATTGCTTGTTCTTCTTCGCGGCGTTCATTAACAACGACTTCAAGTTTCTCAAGCATTTCTTCTAAAGTTTCTAAAGAAGTTTCTCTTGCCTGTGCACGAAGAGTACGGATGTTATTTAATATTTTTAAAGATTCGCTCATTTTCCTGGTCTCAAATAAATGTTGTTGGCTGATGTAATACTAATAATAGATTGCTATTTAAAATTCTGCAATAGCTAAATACAAACCAAACGTAAATTTTCTTTTTTTAAAACGAATATCTTTACAAAAAAATATTAAAAGTTGGGGCATCTTTCGCCAATAAAGGAAATATTAGTAATGATATACATCTTTTAACTGGTGATAGCGCTAATGTAAAAGAATAGAAAACGTTGTCTACTTTTTTATAATAACGGATTTTTTTCTAAAAATGCGCTTAGAGTAACTTTCATAGTTTAATAACTGTATATCAAAGGCGGGGTTAATATGTTAAGTACCTATTAAGGCTATTTATTTTTTAAACAAAAAAATTGCCTCATCAGTGATCCTGCGCTTTTTTCGCTATATCTTTTATAGAAATAAAGGCTATAAATAGTTGTCGTTGATAACTTCTCGTTTGTTTATGTTAAACTGCTTCCCGCGATAATACACACTATTTAAGGAGAGAGCTGATGGCTCAGCTTTACTTTTATTATTCAGCTATGAATGCCGGAAAATCAACATCTTTATTGCAGTCTTCTTATAACTATAATGAGCGAGGAATGCGAACTTTGATTTTTACGGCAGCGATAGACACGCGTTTTGCCAAGGGAAAAGTAACCTCAAGGATAGGGTTAAGTGCTGATGCATTGCTTTTCAGTGATGATATGAATATTCGTGATGCTATTTTAGCTGAAAATAATAAAGAGCCTATTCATTGTGTTTTGATTGATGAATGCCAATTTTTGACTAAAGCACATGTAGAGCAACTTTGTGAAATTACCGATAGTTATGATATACCCGTTTTAACCTATGGCTTAAGAACGGATTTTAGAGGTGAATTATTTACCGGTAGTGCTTATTTGCTTGCATGGGCTGACAAGCTCGTTGAGCTTAAAACAGTTTGTTACTGCGGGCGTAAAGCAAATAAAGTATTACGCTTAGCGGCAAATGGGAAAGTACTTTCAGACGGCGCACAAGTGGAAATAGGTGGTAATGAAAAATATGTTTCAGTGTGCCGCAAACATTATACAGAGGCTACGTTAAAAGGACGAATTGAACAGTTATAATGCAAAATTCCTCTTCTCTATTGTTAATTGGTGCGGGAATAGAGGGGGGGAAATATAATCGTCTAAATAAATGTTATCTCTTGTTATACTAAAAAAAGGTTATCTATTTTTAGAAGTTACGTTTTATATTTACTGTGTTTTATAATTCATAACTGAAAATAGCATCAATAATGTAAAAAAATGTTAGTTTTTTTCTAGAAATATTTATTCGTTTTCTCCGTTTCATTATCTTTAATCAATAAAAAGGTAATCAGATATACGTAGGTTCTTTGTTTTGTGATGTAGATATTGATTTTTACAAATGTTCTAAGATGATGACATTTGATACTTCGCCATTATTTATAGTTTAATAAAACTGAATAAAGAAGAGAAAAAATGCTTGTGAGTGAAAAAACATTTCAACCATTTAATGGCTCAGGTGAAATGTTTATATCTAAATATTCATATTGGTTATGAGTAAAAAAGAGGAAACTGTGCTTAATAGGCCAAATTTAAACATGTGAATTACCACTAAAGTAGTATTAATTAGATAAAAAATACACAAATAGCCCCTACTTTTAATGTTATATACCGCTTAATAAGCAAAAGTGAGTTCGATAATATTTTATTGAAATTTTATTTTTATAAGTTTATTCCTTTCTTCGATAGATCAAAATCTTTTGATATTTCTCTTTTTTATGGTGCTGCGGTAAAAAGTGCTTATTAAAAAATAAGCACCTCATTTTATTACATTAATAGTGCCTACTTTTGCTCAACTCTCATTTTTGTGTGATAAGCCTTATCATAGGAGTAATTGAGTAGTGCGGTTTAACTCAATGAGAAATTTTAGCGTTTTCATTTCTAGGTAATCAGATATCAAAGCGCTGTAAAGCACGTTAAGCGCTTAATCACGGTTAAGCTGAATAAAGAGATGGATGTTGATAAAAATGAGGGAGAGGGCGATTGGTGCTGTTTTAGCAACGTATACCTAAAAGTGATGATCACAAGGCGGCTCTCTCATCTATCTTGCTGGATATCATATTAAATATAAGGAAGAAAAATAAATTGAGAGATAAGGGGATTAGAACATTATTGTTATCCATTGATAGACAAAATAAAACCAGCCTTGTGGCTGGTTTTATAGTAAAGCAATCATCGAAGATTGAAGGCTAATCTGTTAATACAGAGATAGCGCTATTATTTCTTACTGCTTTTTTTCGCAGGCTTCGCTTCTTTTACCTCAGCAACAGGGTGCTCGTTAAATTCGCGGCCGTAGTAAGAATCTAATAACAGTTGTTTTAACTCAGAGATCAGCGGATAACGCGGGTTAGCACCAGTACACTGATCATCAAACGCATCTTCTGATAATTTATCCACTTTCGCTAAGAAATCACTTTCTTGTACGCCCGCCTCACGGATAGAAGCAGGGATACCTAATGAAGATTTCATCTCTTCTAACCAAGCTAACAGTTTTTCAATCTTAGCTGCAGTGCGATCACCAGGAGCAGACAGTTCTAAGTGATCAGCAATTTCAGCATAACGACGACGTGCTTGTGGACGGTCATATTGGCTAAATGCAGTCTGTTTTGTTGGGTTATCATTCGCGTTATAACGAATAACGTTAGAAATTAATAACGCATTGGCAAGACCATGAGGAATATGGAATTCAGAGCCTAATTTATGCGCCATTGAGTGACAAACCCCTAAGAAGGCGTTAGCAAATGCAATACCTGCGATGGTGGCTGCATTGTGGACACGCTCACGAGCAACCGGATTTTTAGCACCTTCATGATAGCTTGCTGGCAGATATTCTTTCAGCAATTTCAGAGCTTGCAGTGCCTGACCATCAGAATACTCATTGGCTAATACAGAAACATAAGCTTCTAATGCGTGAGTCACCGCATCTAAACCACCAAAAGCACAGAGTGATTTTGGCATATTCATCACCAGATTGGCATCTACAATCGCCATATCTGGCGTTAATGCGTAGTCTGCTAATGGATATTTTTGGCCTGTTTCATCATCAGTCACAACAGCAAATGGTGTAACTTCAGAACCTGTACCTGATGTTGTGGTAATTGCTACCATTTGAGCCTTCACACCCATTTTCGGGAATTTATAAATACGTTTACGAATATCCATAAAGCGTAATGCTAATTCTTCGAAGTGTGTTTCTGGGTGTTCATACATTACCCACATAATCTTAGCCGCATCCATTGGTGAACCGCCACCTAATGCGATGATCACATCAGGTTTAAAGCTGTTCATCTGCTCTGCACCTTTGCGTACGACACTTAATGTGGGATCTGCTTCAACTTCAAAGAAAACTTCCGTTTCAACACCAAATTTTTTCAGTACATTGGTCACTTCATCAACGTAACCGTTGTTGAATAAGAAACTGTCTGTAACGATAAATGCGCGTTTTTTACCATCAGTTGCAATCTCTTCCAGTGCAATAGGTAAGCAACCACGGCGGAAATAAATTGATTTAGGAAGTTTGTGCCACAACATATTTTCTGCTCTTTTCGCCACGGTTTTAGTGTTGATAAGGTGTTTTGGCCCTACGTTCTCAGAAATGGAGTTACCACCCCATGAGCCACAGCCTAAAGTGAGAGAAGGAGCGAGTTTAAAGTTGTATAAGTCACCAATACCCCCTTGTGATGCCGGTGTATTGATTAAAATACGGGAAGTTTTCATTTTGTCGCCAAAGTAGGCAACATGTTCAGGACAGTTGTCTTGATCGGTATATAAACAAGAAGTATGACCAATACCGCCCATTTCAACTAATTTTTCTGCTTTATGTACCGCATCTTCAAAGTTTTGTGCATGGTACATTGCTAACAGAGGCGATAGTTTTTCGTGAGCAAAAGGTTCTGCATCAGTAGTTTCTTTAACTTCACCAATTAAAATCTTAGTGTTAACAGGCACTTCAATACCGGCCATTTCTGCGATTTTCACTGCCGGTTGACCAACGATAGCTGCATTCAAGTTACCATCTTTTAAGATAATATCTTGAACAGCTTTTAACTCTTTACCGGTTAACATGTAGCCGCCGTGAGTGGCGAAACGTTCACGAACTTGTTTATAGATACTGTCTACGACGATAACAGATTGCTCTGAAGCACAAATAACCCCATTATCAAAGGTTTTTGACATCAAAATAGAAGCAACTGCACGTTTAATGTCTGCTGAGTCATCAATAACAACAGGAGTATTACCCGCACCAACACCGATAGCAGGTTTACCTGAACTGTAAGCGGCTTTTACCATTCCTGGGCCACCTGTTGCTAAGATCAGGTTAATATCATCATGGTGCATTAATGCATTGGATAATGCCACTGAAGGTTCATCGATCCAGCCGATAATATCTTTTGGTGCACCCGCGGCGATTGCAGCGTTTAACACAATTTCAGCCGCACGGTTTGTGGCTAATTTCGCCCGTGGATGAGGAGAGAAAATAATACCGTTGCGTGTTTTTAAGCTGATTAATGCTTTAAAAATAGCGGTAGAAGTAGGGTTAGTGGTTGGCACGATACCACAGATAATACCGATAGGTTCAGCAATAGTGATAGTACCGTAGGTTAAATCTTCAGACAAAATACCGCAGGTTTTTTCGTCCTTATACGCATTGTAGATATATTCTGAAGCAAAGTGGTTTTTGATCACTTTATCTTCAACGATACCCATGCCAGACTCTTCAACAGCTAATTTTGCAAGAGGAATACGGGCGTCAGCGGCAGCTAATGCAGCAGCACGAAAAATTGCATCAACTTTTTCTTGAGAAAAGTTAGCAAATTCAAGCTGAGCTTTTTTTACACGAGCAACCAGATCATTGAGTTCAGTAACGTTAGTTACAGACATAAAGAGACTCCTGATAAAATGTTAAACTTTTTAAGCAAATTAGCCGGTAAAATCATCACTAAATAAGAATAGCTCAAATCAAAATTTCTATACTTATTTAAGTCATTATTATTAGAAGCTCTAATTTGCTTAAAAAGCTAAGAAAAAACAATAACAAATACAAATATATTTTAAAAAGATCTCCTTTTTCTGAATGATGACAGCTTATCATCTTTCTAATTAATTAAAGTGATCTACATCACAATAATAGTAAGCTGACACCTTTCAGCAAGTGTTTAAATAGTAATGATAATTAATTACAAAAATAAATGGACTATTTTTTTGTTGTAAGACTCTCTAGGATATAAAATTAAATCACTAGAGTTATGGTTGTTTACTAGCGAAAAATTTAGCCAAAATAATGTTAAGTAATAGAATTAACTGGTTTATTGATTTAAAGTAACGCGCATTTTTTGGAGTTACTCTATCTTTTAGAGCATAATTCGCATGTTTATTAGCCAAGAAGGGGCTTTTCATGGGGGCACTGCTGGATTTATCCGGTTATATTAAATTTTTTGTCGGTCTTTTTGCTATTGTAAACCCGATAGGGATCTTGCCTGTATTTATCAGTATGACGAGTTATCAAACGGATGCAGGACGTAATAAAACAAACTTAATTGCCAATGGCTCCGTTGCGATTATTTTGGTTATTTCCCTATTAATAGGTGATTCGATACTGAGTATTTTTGGCATCTCTATTGATTCATTTCGTATCGCTGGGGGGATGCTGATAGTGACAATCGCAATGACCATGATAAATGGGCGCTTAGGAGAAGATAAACAAAATAACCAAGAAAAAAATGAATCAGCAGTACGTAGCAGTGTTGCGGTGGTGCCTTTAGCATTACCGTTGATGGCAGGTCCTGGTGCAATTAGCTCCTGTATTGTTTGGAGTTCACGCTGGGAAGGGGTGACTAATTTCTTAGGTCTTGCTGCGACCAGTATCTTTTTTGCTTTTTGTTGTTGGTTACTGTTTCGTAGTGCCACTTTATTAGTTAAATACTTAGGTCAAACCGGTATCAACGTTGTCACGCGTATTATGGGGTTATTGTTGATGTCGTTAGGTATTGAATTTATTGTCACCGGGTTACGTTCTATTTTTCCGGGATTATTAGTATAAGCACAGTGTAATATTACCAATAGAGCAGTATTGATATTTAATACTGCTCTTATCATTTCTTTCTTTGTTGTCTTTTTTGTGGCTATTTTTTAATTAATCAAGACGATGAAGCCCTTGAGAAAGCGCTTTTCTATCATAATGGCAAGTCAATTGACCCTCTTCCATTAGCGCTGCGCTATCCGACATATGTGCAATAACATCTGCATCATGGCTGACCAAAAGGTAAGTCATGTTATGCTGTTTTTTTAAGGTATTAAGTAGATTTAAAATTTCTGCTTGTACCGACATATCCAGTGCAGAGGTTGGCTCATCTAACAATAACAACTGTGGTTGCAACAGTAATGCTCTGGCTATAGCCACACGTTGACGTTGTCCACCTGATAGTTGATGTGGATAACGATAAGCAATATCGCCTTCTAAACCGACTTGCTCTAACGCTGAGGTTATTGTTGTTTTATCATAAGCAATATGATGAATTTTTAACGGCTCAATAAATGCTCGTTCTATCCGATGTTGAGGGTGTAATGAAGCATAGGGATCTTGAAACACCATCTGTATGTTACGGCGTAACTTACCTTGAAAGCGTTGCTGTGGCTTAATTGCTTGCCCTAACAACTTAATATCCCCTTGCCAATGATGTAATAATCCGGCTATAACCCGTAATACAGTTGATTTACCGCAACCAGAACGACCAATTAAACTAAAGGTTTCGCCTTGTTTAACTTGTAGATTGACACCTTTTACCACCTGCTTAATCTGTCTATTTTGTTCAAATTGAACGCGTAAATGATGAATATCAATTAGCATAAGGTGTACCTTTAAAATTCAGTGTTCTATCTAATACCGGTAATTGTGTACCATAGGTACTCGCATTAGGGCGACAGGTCCATAAGGTGCGGGTGTATGGATGTGTGGCTTGAGGTAATGCTTTTGCCTCAAGTTCATCCACTTGCTCCCCTTGATACATGACCATAACACGATCACAATATTCAGCCACTAAAGGTAGATCATGGCTAATTAACAACAAAGCCATATCTCGTTGTGCGCATTGGGTAATGATAAGTTCTAATATTTGATGTCGTAGCTGTGCATCTAGTGCGGAAGTTGGCTCATCCGCAATCAGTACCGCTGGGTTATTAATCAGCGCTATAGCGATCATCGCGCGTTGTCCCATACCGCCCGATAATTCACCGGGGTAGCGAGAAATACTCTGTTCCGGTAATCCCACGGAAAGCAAAGTTTCAGTAATTAATGCATGTCGCTCTTTATGGGATAATTTTTGATGGAGTTTTACCGTTTCTTCTACTTGCTGATAAATGGTTTTCACTGGGTTTAATGCATAACGAGGATCTTGTAATACCATTGATATTGTTTTTCCTCGTAACTGGTTCCATTGCTTAGGAGAATAAGCGAGGAGATCGTCCCCCATAAAATGCAATTTATCGGCAGAAACCTGACCCGGCTTACGCACTAAGCCCATTAATGAGCGTGCCGTCATCGATTTTCCTGAACCAGATTCACCCACCAGCGCTAACCGCTCTTGTCCTAACTGAAAGGAGACATTATTCACCACTCTAGCACGTGGAAAATCAATACACAGATTATCGACTTCGATTAAAGGGGCTTTATTCATGGCTTTCTCCTAATACATCGCGTAATCCATCGCCCAATAAGTTAAAAGCAAGGCTACTGATTAAAATAGCTGTACCCGGAATAGCGGCCACCCACCACTGATCAAAAATAACGGGCATCCCTTCGGCAATCATTGCTCCCCATTCCGCCATGGGAGGGCGAGCACCTAGCCCAAGGAAACCTAAACCTGCTGCAGCAAGAATGATCACCGCTAAATTAAGGGCTAAACGTACAATGGCAGAAGGTAAACATAAAGGAAGAATATGCCCCCATAATAGTCTAATACCTTTAATTCCCATCATTTCAGCGGCTGCAAGGTAATCACTATTGCGTAAGTGTTGAATTTCACTACGGGCTTGGCGGGCATAAGCCGGCCATGCTGTAAGTGCAAGGGCTAATGCACCGTTAAGTAATCCCGGCCCTAACATGGCGACAAAGGCAAAGGCTAAAATTAAGGAGGGCATAGACATAATGATGTCGGTAAAACGCATTAAAATCCGCTCTGTCCAACCGCCGTAATAACCGGATAAAATGCCAATAAATAGCCCTAATGGTAGTGTTATCAAGGCAACAAGGCCCACCAAACCTAACATTGGGCGTGTACCATAAATTAAGCGTGAAAGAATATCGCGACCATAACTATCAGTACCTAACCAGTGTGCGGCATTAGGGGCTAATAAGCGTTGTGCAGCGTGTTGCCAATTCGGATCATAAGGCGCTAACCAAGGGGCAAAAATGGCAATTAGTAGCAGAAGGAGCAGCAATGACAGACCGATAAACGCTGAAGGTGAACGCGCTATTTTTGTTAAAAAGGAGAGTGACATTAGCGTAACCTCGGATCAGTCAGACGAATAACGATATCTGTCATAGTATTAATAAGCACAAAACATAGACCAATAACAAGTGTGCCCCCCATAATTGCGGTGGTATCACCCGCAAAGAGAGCCGTTGTGAGATAACGACCAATCCCCGGCCAAGAAAATACTGTTTCTGTTAATACGGCACCTTCTAACATCCCTGTATAAGACAAGGCGATAATGGTCATCAACACACCGCGAATATTAGGTAATACATGGGTAAATAAGAGACGTAATTCGCCAATCCCTTTTGCTCTGGCGAGAGTGACGTACTCTTTATTCATCTCATTTAAACAGGCAGAGCGTGTTAAACGGGTAATAGATGCCAGTGCAAAATAGGCTAGCAGAGAAACCGGTAATATGAGATGTGATAGGGCGTTTAGAAAGGCATCTTTATCACCTGCCAGTAGGGTGTCAATCAAGGCAAAGCCGGTTACTGGCTCAATGGTAAATTGATAGATATCATCCAAACGTCCTGGGCCTGCTGTCCATTGCAATGTGGCATAAAAAATAAGGAGTAATATCAAACCTAACCAGAAAATAGGGACTGAGCTACCTAATAGCGTTAAAAAGCGTAAGATAAAATCAAAGGGGGTGCCAACAAAACGCGCACATAACACACCAAATAAAACCCCCAAACTAGCGCCAATGACTAAGGCGACAGTGGCTAATTCTAAAGTGGCTGGAAAGGTGGCGATTAAATCATCAAATACCGGTTGACCCGTTGACGTCGCCGTACCTAAATTTCCTTGCAATAGTGCTTCTACATAGTGGAAAAATTGCATGTAGATGGGTAAATCTAACCCTAACTCATGTTTTACTTGATTATAAGTTTCAATACTGGCGTGATCACCAACAATTTGTAAAACAGGATCAACAGGGGAAAACGCAGAAAGCGTAAAAGTAATAACCAGTAACCCTAAAAGTGTTAGCGCCAATGTCAATATACCTTGAACCAAGGTAAACAACTGGCTTTTTAGGCGAGTGGATATCGTGAGTGTATTCATACGGCAACAGCCTTGAAATCGCAAAAAATAGACCACTCACAATAGCATGATTGTGAGTGGTGGCAGGAAAATGATCACTTAGTGACTTTGTCGTAATAGACCATATCGGCATTTAGACCTTGAGCATAACCTTTCACGTTATCCCGTAATACAATCTGATTTTTGCCTTGGTCGATAAACACGTAAGGTGAACTGCGTTGTAGCTCTTTTTGCATTTCAGTATAAAGGGACTGACGTTTAGCCTTATCCGCTTCATTCAGGGCGACGAGTGTTTGTTTACTTAACTCAGGAATATTCCAATTATTTAACCAAGCCACGGTATTCGATTGCCCGTCATTATAGGCAAAAGCGCTAGCATTGGAGTGAGCATCAAAATAGTCGGGGATCCAAAAACGGATCGCCGCTTGGTGCTGCCTTGCTCTCACTCGGCTATAAACTTGACTACCGGCAGCAGGTAACAGATCAACCTGTACACCCGCTTGTGCAAAGCTTGCTTGAATAGATTGTGCAACGGTGATGTAAGGAACTTTGTTTTCTACATCGAGAGTAAAACGTGCATGAGTAATTCCTGCTTTTGCTAAGATATCTTTCGCTTTTTGCGGATCAAAACTAAATGGATTATCTTCTAATGCCCCCGGTAATCCCACCGGTAAGAAACTTTGGTGAATAAAATATTGCCCACGCATTAAGTCATTGGTGATCCCTTTATAATCGACCAAATAGCGCGCTGCTTGCCAAAATGCCGGATTGCTAAGAAGCGGATTTCCGCTACCGGTATTAAACGCCATATAGACTTGCTCAGCAGAAGGGATATTTAAAATTTGAATGCCCGGTTTACCTGCTAATGCTGCAGTTTGGTCTGTACCTAAGTCACGGGCAATATCCGCATCGCCTTTTTCAATTAACAGACGACGTGAAGCGGGATCGGGCACATTTTTGATAATAATATTGGCTATCTTAGGCGCACCGGTCGGTGAAAGAGGGTTAGCTTCTAACACAATGGCTTGGCGAGGTTTGTAGGCACGCATTTTATAAGCACCACTACCAGCCGAATTCATTTTTAGCCAATTATTACCAAAGTCATTATTTTTAATATGTGCGGCAATCAATTTCTCATCAACAATAGAAGCGATTGGTGTAGAAAGGATGTTAAGTACCACATCAGGGCTAACATCTGCTGTCCAACGTACTTCAATCTCTTTATCACTGACTTTTTTCAAGAGGGTATTAATATTATCTGCTTTCCAACCTAGCACATTTAAAATAAAAGCAGGGGATTTATTCATCGTCACTGCACGCTGGTAAGAGAAGATAATATCTTCTGGGCGTACGCTATTACCGGAGGCAAATTTTGCATCCTGTTTAATTTTAAAGACGATAGATTTTTGTTCAGGGTGAGCCTGCCAACTCTCGACTAAAATTGGCTCGTTAATTTCTGGATTGTCACGGTTAGGCTGAACAATACGTTGATATAAACTTGGTACGGTCTGAATACTTGATAATTCGTTACTTTCGGCAGGATCAAGGCTAACAATATCATCAAGGCCTTGTACTACAATCAATGTATTGGCGGGTGTTGCTGCCAATACAGGGGCACTGAGAGCACCCATCACAAGTAATGATAATAATTTGGTTTTCACTTTCATTGGACGCTCCCTGAAATAGTCTCGCTTTCGTTATTATGTCAATAACTTATTAGTTATTACTTTTGGAAATTAACTTAGGCAAAATAAGCGCATTTCGCAAAGTTTTTATTACACTTATATATAACACCTCGTTATAAGCCTTTTGAATTAATTATGGTTGAGGAATAATTAATCGCAACAAACGACGAATAAAATACTACTTTGGTAGTAATATGTTGACTATTAAGTTGTATTGGCTGAATTGATTAAGCTGTATTTGATATTCATCAATATCTCTTATGAGTAGCCTCGTATTTTAACCTTAGATACCTTTAGATCTGAGGCAAAAATGAGCAAGAAAACACTCGCAATCATCGGTAACGGCATGGTTGGACACCGTTATATAGAAGAATTGATTGATAAGGGCGGCAATGAAACGTTCAATATTATCGTCTTTTGTGAAGAACCTCGTATTGCATATGATAGAGTCCATCTCTCTTCCTATTTTTCTCATCACACCGCTGAAGAGCTCTCGTTAGTTAAACCCGGTTATTACGAGAAACATCATATTGAAGTATTAGTGGGTGAGCGTGTGATCACCATTAATCGTGAAGAAAAAGTGGTGCACACCAATACCGGGCGTTGTGTTAGCTACGACAAATTGATCATGGCAACAGGCTCCTACCCATGGGTTCCTCCTATTAATGGAAACAACTCACCAGATTGTTTTGTTTACCGAACTATCGAAGATTTAAATGCGATTGAAGCTTGTGCTCGTTTAAGCCGTAAAGGGGCGGTTATTGGTGGCGGACTATTAGGTTTAGAAGCTGCTGGTGCGCTAAAAAGTTTAGGTATTGAAACCCATGTGATTGAATTTGCGCCAACGCTAATGGCAGAACAGCTTGATAGCATGGGAGGAGAGCAACTCAAACGTAAAATAGAGCGCATGGGGGTTAAAGTACACACAGCGAAAAACACCCAAGCGATCTTATCGACAGGGGAAAATGCGCGTAAAACATTACAGTTTGCCGATGGCTCCTCACTTGAGGTTGATTTTGTCGTATTTTCAACTGGTATACGTCCGAAAGATAAATTAGCACGCCAATGTTCTCTCGATATAGCACCACGAGGGGGGATTGTGATTAATGACTATTGCCAAACCTCAGATGCAGATATTTATGCCATTGGGGAGTGTGCTTCTTGGCATAACCAAACATTTGGGTTAGTTGCCCCGGGTTATAAAATGGCTCAGGTAGCCGTTGATCATCTATTAGGTCAACAGACAGCATTCCAAGGGGCGGATTTAAGTGCAAAATTAAAACTACTCGGGGTTGATGTAGGGGGTATTGGTGATGCTCATGGTCGCCAAGCAGGTTGTCGTAGCTATATTTATCTTGATGAAGGTAAAGAGATTTATAAACGTCTGATAGTGAGTGAAGACAATAAATACCTATTAGGTGCGGTATTGGTTGGGGATACGGAAGATTATGGCAATCTGTTACAGTTAGCATTAAATACAATTGAATTACCAGAACATCCTGACACATTAATCTTACCTGCTCATGCTGGAAGTAAACCGGCAATCGGGGTTGATTCATTACCTGAAACAGCACAAATTTGCTCCTGTTTTGATGTAAGCAAAGGCGACATTATTCAAGCTATTGAACGAGGTTGTCATACGGTTGCGGCGATTAAAGCAGAAACAAAAGCGGGAACGGGGTGTGGGGGATGTATTCCGCTTATCACTCAAGTATTAAATGCGGAACTCACAAAACAAGGCATTGAAGTTAACCATCACCTTTGTGAACACTTTCACTATTCTCGCCAAGAGCTTTATCATCTTATTCGTGTTGAAGGGCTGAAAAGCTTTGATGAACTATTGAAAAAACATGGTCAAGGCTATGGTTGTGAAATTTGTAAACCAACCGTCGGCTCTCTGCTGGCTTCGTGTTGGAACGACTATATCTTGCGTGATGACTTAGTTGCGCTACAAGATACGAATGATAACTTCCTCGCCAATCTGCAAAAAGATGGCTCTTACTCTATTATTCCACGCTCCCCCGGCGGTGAAATTACGCCAGCGGGTATTATTGCGATTGGACAAATTGCGCAAGAATACAATTTATACACCAAAATCACAGGCTCTCAACGTATGGCGATGTTTGGTGCACAGAAGCAAGATTTACCGGCGATTTGGCAGAAATTAATTGCCGCGGGTTTTGAAACAGGCCATGCCTATGCCAAAGCGATCCGTATGGTAAAAACTTGTGTAGGAAACAGTTGGTGTCGTTTTGGGGTTGGCGATAGTGTTGGATTAGGTGTCTTTTTAGAACATCGTTATAAAGGGATCCGCACGCCGCATAAAATGAAATTTGGGGTATCTGGTTGTACTCGTGAATGCTCTGAAGCTCAGGGGAAAGATGTAGGGATTATTGCCACAGAAAAAGGCTGGAATCTCTATTTTGGTGGTAATGGAGGCATGAAACCGCGTCATGGCGATCTATTCGCGGCGGATTTAGATGAAGAAACGCTGATCCATTATATTGACCGCTTTATGATGTTCTATATCCGTACTGCAGACAAATTACAACGAACCTCCGTTTGGTTAGAAAGCTTAGAAGGGGGCGTTGAATATTTACGTGAAGTCATTATTCACGACAAGTTAGGCTTAAATGCACAGTTAGAAAAAGAGCTTAAAGTTTTACAAGAGCGCGTAGCCTGTGAGTGGCAAGAAACCCTTGATTCACCACAAGCATTGAAACGTTTTGCGCACTTTATTAACAATCCGATGCCCGATCCTAATATACAGATGGTAAAAGAGCGTGCTCAGCATCGTCCTGCCCGCGTGCATGAACGTATTGATATCAAAATGGTAACAGAGGAGACGCAATCATGAGTCAATGGATAGCGGTTTGCCAATTAGATGACATCACTGTGGGAACTGGCGTTTGTGCGCTGGTGGAGCAAGATCAGGTGGCTATTTTCCGTCCATACCAAGATGAACGGCTCTACGCATTAAGTAATATTGATCCCTTCGCGCAAGCGAGTGTTTTATCAAGGGGATTAATTGCAGAGCATGACAATGAGTTATATATCGTCAGTCCACTGAAAAAGCAGCATTTTCGCTTAACAGATGGTTATTGCCTTGAAGATGAGCACTATTCAATTACTCATTATGAAGTCAAAGTCGAAGGCAATACCGTCAGTGTGCGTTCGCGTCATTGATAAAACCAATAAATAGGGGAACCCAGATGGATTATTTTCCAATATTCTGTCAGCTCAACAATAAACCTTGTTTATTAGTAGGTGGCGGTGAAGTAGCAGAGCGTAAGGCACGTTTACTGATGGACGCGGGGGCGGTTATATCCGTTGTTGCACCGACATTCACACCACAATTTATGCAGTGGCAAAACGAGCAACGATTACAGTGTTTCACGGCTGAATTTAGTGTTGCTGATTTAGCTGACAAATGGCTAGTCATTGCGGCCACAGATAATGAGCAAGTGAATCAACTCGTCTATCAGCAGGCCACAGAACAACGCATTTTTTGTAACGTGGTTGACTCGCCCAAGCAAGCTAGCTTTATTATGCCCTCAGTGATTGACCGTTCCCCTATTATGGTTGCAATTTCTTCGGGAGGAAAAGCCCCAGTACTTGCACGTATCTTACGTGAAAAAATGGAACAGTGGTTGCCTAACTCACTAGGCGCTTTAGCGCAGTTAGCAGGGAAATTACGTGAACAAGTTAAACAACGTTTTGCCACCATGAGTGCTAGACGCTATTTTTGGGAGCGTTTTTTTGCAGATAAAGCGCTACAAGCAGAAATTGATGCAGGTAGAGATAACGGCATTCAACAACGTATCAGCACATTGCTAGCGGAAAATAACCAGCCCCAAGGGAGTGTGGTGTTGGTGGGGGCAGGCCCTGGAGATGCAGGATTAATGACTATTAAAGGGCTGCAACAATGTCAGCAAGCCGATGTTGTGGTTTATGATAGATTAGTCTCTGATGAGGTTATGCATTTAGTGCGCAGAGATGCGGAGCGTATTTATGTTGGTAAACGAGCTGGTTTTCATTGTGTTCCTCAAGAGGAGATTAACCAAATTCTTATTAATCACGCTAAGGCAGGGAAAAGGGTAGTGAGGTTAAAAGGGGGTGATCCTTTTATATTTGGTCGAGGAAGTGAAGAGTTAGAAGCTTTAATTGAGCATCAAATACCTTTTTCTGTGGTGCCCGGCATTACTGCGGCATCAGGCTGTACCACTTATGCCGGTATTCCGTTAACACATCGGGATTATGCACAAAGTGTGCGTTTTATTACTGGGCATGGAAAAGGGCTGAACGACGCACAATGGCAATGTATCGCACAAGATAACCAAACTTTGGTTTTTTATATGGGGCTAAGTAAAGCCGATTACATTCAGCAAATGTTACTTAATCAGCATATGCGTGCCACTATGCCAGTGGCAATAGTAGAAAAAGGTACACTGGCGACACAAAAAGTGGTTGTTGGCCAATTACAGCAACTGGCTGAAATGGCAAACTCAATGCAAAGTCCTGCATTAATTATTGTTGGTGAAGTCGTCAGTTTAAATCAAAAGCTACAATGGTTTGGTACGACTTTAGCCAATTAAAGCAAAAATTTTGAAGAAGTAGGCTAACGCTCAGAATATCCTTTATGGTTCATAACAACGATAAAGGATATTTTTTTGCTAATTCATCGGGATATAAATGAAAATAGTACTGATTTTAATTGCATTTCAAAAAATATATTAATTTTTAAAAACAAATAATAAAAATGTTTTTTTATTAATCTACCGTTATTTTTAGATTAGCCAGTTTCTGTCATTTAAAGACAGATTTGTTATTGTTTATAATCAAGTTGTGTGAAAAAAACTTACACCGAACACATCATAAAGTTCTGTATCCTCGCTAAAAACCCATCTGATTATATTAATTTTGTGAGCTATGTAGGTTTTCTATCTATAAAAGTTGCGCGGTGTTAATTAAATGTTTATTTGTTGTTGTAGATAGCGTGATGAGAATTTTCTTTTTTCATAAGATAGAAGTCTACTGGGCTTAGTAAAGTTTAAGTGATAATAACACCGCACTAATTGACAAAATTCACTATAAGTGTAAAAAAGAAGAATATTGTTATTAATTTTATCTAACAATTATCTCAACATATTAAATAGCATGAAATATCTGAATATTATTTAAAAATAATTTATATGTAAATTGAGTAACCCCGCTATAGATGATTATTTATTAGGAGAGGTACCCATGAAAAAGAAAGTTATGTTAAAAATGATGTTTCCTGTCAGCATTATATCACTTGCGCTGACCTCTTTTCTTTCTCATGCGGTAATACCTCCAGAAGGTACTCTTCTTGCGAAACAACAAGATATTGTTATTAATAATGGCACTGAAGTTTCCTCCCTTGATCCACATAAAGTGGAAGGGGTACCAGAAAGTAATATTATTTTAAATTTATTAGAAGGGCTCACTTATATGGGGCCTAATGGTGAAAGTATGCCGGGGGTTGCCGCTAAATGGGAGAGCTCAGAAGACAATAAAACATGGACTTTCTATTTACGCGATGATGCGAAATGGAGTGATGGTACACCGGTTACTGCAGATGATTTTGTTTATAGTTGGCGTCGATTAACAGATCCCCAAACTGGCTCGCCTTATGCCAGTTATCTTGAATATGCCTATGTGGAAAATGTTGCAGATATTCTGACAGGTAAGAAATCCCCAGAGAGTCTAGGGGTAAAAGCAATTGATCCACATACTTTGCAAGTTACGCTCACACAACCGGTTCCCTATCTGGTGGATATGCTAAACCACACCTCATTAAAACCAGTTAAAAAAGAGATTGTTGAAAAATATGGTGTCAATTGGACTCGCCCGGAAAACTTTGTCGGTAATGGGGCGTATTTAATTGATAATTGGGTGGTTAATGAAAAAATCACTTTAAAACGTAATCCGCTTTATTGGGATAACAAAAACACCATTATTGAACGAGCGACTTTTTTACCTATTAGTTCAGAAACCAGTGATATTAATCGCTACCGTAGCGGTGAAGTTCAAATCACCAATAGCGCTATTCCTCCTACGCTTTATCGAAAGATGAAACAAGAGCAACCGGAGGCTCTACATATTACGCCTTACCTATGTACTTTCTTTTATGAGCTTAATAATAAACGTCCACCTTTTGATGATCCCCGTGTGCGTGAAGCGGTAAAATTAAGTTTAGATAGAGAAATTATCGCGGAAAAGATCATGGGGCAAGGGCAAATACCGGCTTATTCTTTTACTCCACCTTTTATTAATAATGGCAAGTTTAAACCCCCTAAATGGGCAGGTTGGACGCAACAACAGCGTCATGAAAGAGCGCGTGAGTTATTAAAAGAAGCCGGTTATGACAGCCAAAACCCATTATCTTTTACATTGCTGTACAACACATCCGATCAGAATAAGCAACAAGCTATTGCTGCCGCTTCTATGTGGAAAAAGAATATTGGTGCTAATGTCACTTTACAAAATCAAGAGTGGAAAACGACGTTAGAAAATCGTAACCAAGGTAATTACCAAGTAGCAAGGGCAACATGGTGTGCCGATTACAATGAACCAACATCATTTTTAAACTCTTTCCTCTCCACTAGCAGTCTAAATACTATTTTATATGAAAATAGTGATTATGATGCTGCATTAAAGAATGCGTTACTGGCCACTGATAATGAAGCGCGTCACCAACTGTATCAACGTGCTGAAGCCTTGTTAGACAAGGACTCCGCTATTGTACCAGTCTATTATCGTGTGAGTGTCAGAATGGTCAGTCCTAAAGTGGGCGGATTTACCGGTAAAGACCCCTTTGATTATACGGACTTAAAGCGCTATTTTATAAAGGCAGATAAATAAAACTGGTAAGTTATAACGCATCTATAGCTATATCTGATTTTAATTAGCAAAAGCAATTTAAAAAAGTATAGCATAAAAAGTACTACACAAAATATAACGGCACAAAAATGATAAAGACATCATGCAGTTAAGCATAGATAGTCAATCTGCAACAATATTTTATTTTTTTGTAAAACAATAAGTTGTGTAAAACGTTCCAAAAACACAGCGAAGCATCACAGGAAGGCCGAACAATGGCCGACTCACTAACTGGGAGTATTTGATAAGATGATAAATGTAACTAAAAAAAGTGCGCTAGCGATCGCCATTGGTACTATCTTTGGTTTTACGGCGCTCAATGCTACTGCGGCTGTTGTGCCTGATGGGGTAAAACTGGCTGATAAACAAGAGTTAGTGCGTAATAATGGCTCTGAGCCACAATCACTTGATCCTCATAAAATTGAGGGTGTACCTGAATCAGCATTAGCACGAGATCTATTTGAAGGGATCACGATTGTAGGGCCTGATGGTGAAATTCTACCGGGCTCTGCGACTAGCTGGGAAAATAAAGATTTTACCGTTTGGACGTTCAAAATTCGTGAAGACGCGAAATGGTCAAATGGTGACCCTGTAACAGCGCAAGACTTTGTTTATAGCTGGCAACGTTTAGCAGATCCGAATACAGCATCACCTTATGAAAGTTATCTACAATATGCCCATATTGTTAATATTGACGATATTATCGCCGGTAAGAAAAAACCGACGGAACTAGGTGTTAAAGCGCTTGATAATAATACCTTAGAAATCACATTATCAGAGGCCGTACCTTATTTACCTAAATTGCTAGCTCACTCCTCGATGTCGCCAGTGAATCAAAAAGTGATTGAAAAATTTGGTGAAAAGTGGACGCAACCTGCGAACTTTGTCGGCAATGGTGCTTATGTACTGAAAAATTGGACGGTAAACGAACGTATTGAATTAGAGCGTAGTCCAACCTATTGGGACAATAAAAATACGGTTATCAATAAAGTTACTTTTTTACCTATCTCATCAGAAGTCACCGATGTAAACCGCTATCGTGCGGGTGAAATCGATATGACTTATAGCAATCTGCCGATTGAATTTTTCCAAAAATTGAAAAAAGAGATCCCAGATGAATTACGTATCAGTCCATACTTATGTACTTATTATTATGAAATTAATAATGAGAAAGCTCCCTTTGACGATCCACGAGTACGTGAAGCACTAAAACTATCTATGGATAGAGATATCATCACCTATAAAGTGAAAAACCAAGGTGATATCCCTGCTTACGGATTTACACCGCCTTTCACCGATGGCATTAAAGAGAGTAAACCAGAGTGGTTCGCTTCTTGGACCCAAGAGCAACGTAATGAAAAGGCGCGCCAATTATTAGAAGAGGCGGGTTATAACAAAGCCAATCCATTAAAATTCAAGTTACTGTATAACACCTCTGATCTACATAAAAAAGTCGCGATTGCGGCCTCTTCTATTTGGAAGAAAAACTTAGGTGCTGAGGTTTCTCTTGAAAACCAAGAGTGGAAAACGTTCTTAGATACACGTCACCAAGGTAATTATGATGTTGCACGTGCAGGATGGTGTGCAGATTATAACGAACCTTCTTCATTCCTTAACATGATGCTGTCTTACAGCAGTAATAATACCGTTCACTATAAAAACAAACAATTTGATGCGTATATGAAAGAATCTTTACGCGTGAAATCGGATGATGAACGTGCAGAAATTTATCAAAAAGCAGAAGGTGTATTAGATAAAGATTCTGCCATTGTTCCACTTTACTACTACGTAAACACCCGTTTGGTTAAACCTTATGTCGGTGGTTATTCTGGTAAAGATCCACTGGATAATTTACATACTAAAGACTTGTATATTATTGCTAAATAATCGGGCGAGACCTTGCTTAAGTTAAGCGAGGTCTTTTTATCACCACGCCTGAATAGGTTTGTGTTATAGGAACGGGCAATGCTCAAATTTATTTTTCGTCGCTTTTTGGAAGCGATCCCGACACTTTTTATTCTAATAACGATTTCGTTCTTTATGATGCGCTTAGCGCCGGGTAGCCCTTTTACTGGGGAAAGGAAATTACCCCCTGAAGTTATGGCCAACATCGAAGCGAAATATCATTTAAACGATCCCATTTACAAACAATACTTCGATTATTTAATTCAATTATCGAAAGGGGATTTAGGGCCTTCTTTTAAATATAAAGACTACAGTGTTAACACTTTAGTCGGTAAAGCATTCCCTGTTTCTGCAAAATTAGGGCTATCGGCCTTTGTATTAGCGGTTATTTTTGGTGTGGGGGCAGGCGTGATAGCCGCACTGAATCAAAATACCAAATGGGATTATACCGTCATGACATTTGCCATGACGGGGGTTGTGATACCGAGCTTTGTGGTGGCGCCACTATTAGTGCTTATCTTTGCGATTACCTTACGTTGGTTACCGGCGGGAGGTTGGAATGGTGGGCAAATTCAGTACATGTTACTGCCGATGGTTGCATTATCGCTCTCCTACATTGCAAGTATTTCGCGTATCACACGTAGTTCTATGATTGAAGTTTTACACTCAAACTTTATCAGAACGGCCAAAGCTAAAGGCTTACCAATGAAACGCATAGTGCTACGTCATGCGTTAAAACCAGCATTACTGCCAGTGATCTCTTATATGGGGCCGGCATTTGTGGGGATTATTACAGGCTCTATGGTCATTGAAACCATTTTTGGATTACCGGGTATTGGTCAACTTTTCGTTAATGGTGCATTAAATCGAGACTACTCATTGGTATTGAGTTTAACCATTATTGTGGGTGGTTTAACCATTTTATTTAATGCCATTGTTGATATTTTATACGCCGTAATCGATCCGAAAATTCGTTATTAATAGAGACTGGAGCACGTTATGTTATCGATGAAAGAAAATAGCGAAGCTCTGGGGAATTTCTCGGAGCAACTAGATGTTGAAGGTCGTAGTTTATGGCAAGATGCCCGTCGTCGTTTTATGCACAATAAAGCGGCGATCACCAGCCTAGTACTACTATTTTGTATTTTACTTTTTGTCATTTTCGCCCCCATGTTATCGCCTTTTGTTTATGACGATACGGATTGGGAAATGATGTCAATGCCACCTGATTTTGCCTCAGCGCACTATTTTGGCACCGACTCATCAGGACGTGACTTATTAGTTCGTGTAGCAATTGGTGGACGTATTTCACTGATGGTAGGTATTGCAGCGGCATTTGTCGCGGTGATTGTTGGCACCCTCTATGGCGCGATGGCAGGTTATATCGGTGGGCGCGTTGACTCAGTGATGATGCGTTTACTGGAGATATTAAACTCCTTCCCATTTATGTTCTTTGTTATCTTACTGGTGACCTTTTTTGGGCAAAATATCTTACTGATCTTTGTTGCCATCGGCATGGTATCTTGGCTCGATATGGCTCGTATCGTACGGGGACAAACACTTAGTTTAAAACGTAAAGAGTTTATTGAAGCGGCGTTAGTCTGTGGTGTGTCATCACGTAATATCGTCCTTAAACACATCGTGCCGAATGTATTAGGTGTTGTTGTGGTATACGCTTCATTACTGGTTCCTAGCATGATCTTATTTGAATCATTTTTAAGTTTCTTAGGATTAGGCACACAAGAGCCATTAAGTAGTTGGGGAGCACTACTGAGTGATGGTGCAAATTCAATGGAAGTTTCTCCTTGGTTATTACTTTTCCCAGCTGCATTTTTAGTTGTCACCTTGTTTTGCTTTAACTTTATCGGTGATGGTTTACGTGACGCGTTAGATCCGAAAGATCGTTAAGGAGAACATGATGACAAATTCAACAAATAAGCCATTGTTAAGTGTAAAAGATCTCTGTGTCACCTTTGGTACTCCAGATGGGGATGTAACCGCAGTAAATAAGCTCAACTTTGAGCTATCTGCAGGGGAAACCTTAGGAATTGTCGGTGAATCAGGCTCTGGGAAATCGCAAACTGCGTTCGCCTTAATGGGATTATTAGCTAAAAACGGTCGTACTGCTGGAAGTGCTCATTTTAATGGTCGTGAAATTTTAAACTTACGCCAAAGTCAATTAAACAAAATGCGTGCTGAAGAAATATCCATGATATTTCAAGATCCGATGACCTCACTTAACCCCTATATGAAAGTCGGCACTCAGTTAATTGAAGTGCTTATGCTTCATAAGGGCATGAGTAAAAATGATGCATATGCGGAATCAGTTCGCATGCTTGATGCAGTAAAAATGCCCGAAGCCCATAAACGTATGGGCATGTATCCCCATGAGTTCTCTGGTGGGATGCGCCAACGGGTAATGATAGCGATGGCACTATTATGTAAGCCAAAACTATTAATTGCTGATGAGCCAACAACGGCACTGGATGTGACTGTTCAGGCACAAATCATGACACTGCTAAACGAGCTAAAAAAAGAGCTTAATACAGCCATTATCATGATCACCCATGACCTCGGTGTGGTTGCGGGTATTTGCGACAAAGTACTGGTAATGTATGCTGGGCGAACCATGGAATATGGTAATGCGCGAGATATTTTCTACCAACCATCACACCCATATTCTATTGGGTTGCTGCAAGCAGTACCTCGTTTAGATGGTGAAGATGAACGTTTGGCGACCATTCCGGGTAATCCTCCTAACTTATTGCGTTTACCTAAAGGTTGCCCATTCCAGCCTCGTTGCCAATATGCAACAGAGCAGTGTTTGAATAGTGAACCTCAATTAACACAATTTGCTCAGGGAAGATTACGAGCCTGTTTTAAAGCGGCGGAGGAGTTAGTATGAGCCAAGCCACCTTACAAGATAGAAAAGTGATCCTCGAAGTCAACGATCTAAAAGTTTATTTCGATGTACAAGATAATAAGCAGTGGTTCTGGCAACCTAAAAAAAGCCTCAAAGCCGTTGATGGTGTTACCTTACGTTTATACGAAGGTGAAACCTTAGGTGTAGTAGGGGAATCAGGTTGTGGCAAATCAACTTTTGCGCGTGCCATTATCGGCTTAGTTAAAGCATCGGGTGGTACAGTCACTTGGTTAGGCCATGACTTATTAGGCATGGGCAATAAACAGTGGCGCGATGTTCGTCAAGATATTCAGATGATATTCCAAGATCCACTTGCCTCCTTAAACCCAAGAATGACGATTGGCGATATTATTGCCGAACCACTAAAAACCTATCATCCGAAAATGAAACAGGCTGAAGTGGTTGAAAAAGTCAAAGCGATGATGATGCGAGTCGGGTTATTACCAAACTTAATTAACCGCTATCCTCATGAGTTTTCTGGTGGACAGTGTCAACGGATTGGTATTGCTCGCGCACTGATCTTAGAGCCAAAACTGGTTATCTGTGACGAACCTGTATCGGCACTGGATGTTTCTATTCAAGCTCAGGTAGTCAATCTACTGAAAGATATCCAAAAAGAGATGGGATTATCGCTCATCTTTATTGCGCATGATCTTGCGGTAGTGAAACACATCTCAGATCGTGTCTTAGTGATGTATTTAGGTCATGCGGTGGAATTGGGGACTTATGATGAAGTTTATCATCACCCATTACACCCTTATACCAAAGCATTGATGTCAGCGGTGCCTATTCCTGATCCGGATAAAGAGCGTAACAAGCATATTGATTTGTTAGAAGGAGAGCTTCCTTCACCAATTAATCCACCATCAGGCTGTATTTTCCGTACACGTTGTCCGATGGCTGATGAAGAATGTGCTAAAACGCGCCCTTTATTAGAGGGAAGTTTCCGTCATGCGGTATCTTGTTTAAAAGTCGATCCGCTTTAATAAATAATAAAATTATATTAATAGGAAAAAGGGCCTGAATTTATTCAGGCCCTTTTTCTTTATATATAAAGCATATGGCTCAAAAATTTAATATTCAAATAAACTTATTTGTAATAGATTTTTTCTAAAAATTTATTTTCTATTTGATATTATCATTTTTTTAAATATGAAAAGTGTTGATAATGATGAAAATCATTTATTATCAATGAATTATGTTGTTTTTATCAGTTTATGATTTTAATATCAAAAGTTTTTATAGTTATAAAAATATTATTTTTTAATAAGATAAAATAATGGTTAAAAAAACTTATCTAATTACAAATATCAGTACCAAAAAAAATAAATAAATATTAATTTATATCAAGTAAAAATTTTTAGGATGAGATATAAAGGTATAATCATTAATAAAGTTTATTATTGTAACTTTGTTAAAATAACATTTGAAACAAAAAGTATAAGTTTTGTACTAACCCTTGGTTTTACAGTAAGCAAAAACAATAAAAAATATTTCTATTAAAAATTAATAAAAATTTAATATGTTTTCATTAATAGATTATTATGTCTTATTTGTGTCTATTTTCTCGTAATTTTAGAATTAATCACTGTCTTAAAACGACTATTAAAATCAGATAATCAATTAACTCCCTGATACAAATAAAATGAGTATATTTACCTACTCTTATTTAGTGTTTTATTATGAGGTTTTTAATTCGTTAGAAATTTTTGAATAATTGATTTTATTAATCTCATAAAGTAAATTAAATGCAAATACAGTTGAGGAAGTGAATTTTGGAAATAAATAATTTCTCATTGAATTTTGAATATATTTCAGAAAGAAAAATATTTTGTCATTCGATTGGATATGAACTTTTTCTTTTAAGGCAACGTAATTCTATGACGGGGGCTGAGTTAGGAAAATTATTGAATATTTCTCAACAACAAATTTCTCGTTATGAACGAGGAATAAATAAAATACCTATTGATATACTTTTTCACATACTAAATATATTTGATATTTCAATAAGTGATTTCTTTGAAAAGGTTTCCAAAAGAGTTATCACATTAAAATATAAAATAAAATATGATTCTGATAATAATATTCCATTCTTTGAGAATATTATTTAAATGTAAGATAAATAATATTATTGGTGGCAAGTATATTAAGTATATCAATGAATTAATAGGGATTTTATTTAAAATTAAAACCCTATTTATTTAATGTTTATTAAATTACCCTTATTAAGGCAGTTAACGCTTTATCATATAATTAGTATATGGATTCAAATATTGTTATCTAATATAGATTTACTATTTTAATTTATAAGTGAAGTTGTTGTGTATATTTACCTGTAATGTAAAAGGAAAAGTCAATGCTTAAAAAAAAGATGTTAGTTAAAGCTCTATTTACAGTATCTGTTTTATCACTGAGCGGTGTTGCTTCTGCAGCGACTATTGTTAATGGTGGTAAAATTAATTTTACTGGAGAAATTGTTAATGCTGCATGTGTTGTTAGTACAAAATCAATAGATCAAACTGTTAATATTGGACAATATCGTACCGCACAATTTGATAGTGTAGGGAAAACAGTTGGTAATACTGATTTTTATATCAATTTAGAAGCTTGTGATACGACTGTCGCACAGAATGCCTCAGTTTCATTTTCAGGTGTAAGTGATTCAAATGATAAAACAGTATTAGCTGTAAGCAATATTACAACAGGTGGTGCGGGTGCTGCGACGGGCGTTGGTATTGAAATTACAGACCATACAGGAAAAGTGTTACCACCAGACGGCTCTGTTTTTTCTACAGCAAAACAGTTAATTGATGGATCAAATACACTTAACTTTGTTGCACGTTATAAATCTACATTAGATACCGTTACCCCTGGTCATGCTGATGCTGATGTAACTTTCAAAATGCAATATGAATAAATAAATTGGATTAACTTAAAGTATGACCTGATAAAGGTCATACTTTTATATCGAGGGAAATATGAAATATAGTTTAATATATTCTATTGTCCTATTTTTTACTCTTTCATTTACAGCCTATTCTAATGACAGGGAAAATATCTCTTTAGACGATGGTATTGTGACTTTTAAAGGGGGAATTGTAGAGCCTGCTTGTACAGTATCTTCTGAAAGTGAATATCAAATTGTTGATCTTGGTGTTATTAGTAGTAACCAATTTCATGGAGTAGGAAGTCACTCTATAAAAATTCCATTTTTTATTAAATTAATGGGATGTAATAAAAGTATTACGGATAAAGTCAGTATAATTATTATAGGTGATGTAAACAATAATGATAAACGATTATTTAGCATCACCGATCAACAAAATTCAGCTTCAGGATTAGGTGTTGCATTATTTAATGATGAAGGTGAAATAATTATTCCTAATAAATTCAATAAGTATAAATTTATTGAAGAGAATGAATTAAAACTAAAATTTAAAGCAAGTTATCTGGCAACGAAAGAAAACGTTATCGGTGGAAAAGCTGACAGCGTAGTTTGGTTTGTTTTCAATTATCAATAAATAAACCTATCATTTGAGGTTAATATGCATTTAATATCTAAACACTTTATTGCGTTATTTTTTCTCTTCAGTTTTTCATCGCTATCATATGCGGGAGGTGTTGCATTAGCTGCAACACGCATAGTCTATCCTATGGATGCAAAACAGACGTCAATTACTCTTAATAATACAGATAAAAGATTACGCTTTTTAGTGCAATCATGGATTGATGATAGCCAAGATCAAAAAAGTAATGAATTTATTGTTACACCACCACTGTTTGTCAGCAAACCAGAAAGTGAAAACAAGCTAAGAATAATTTATGCTGGTAAGGCATTACCAAATGATAGAGAAAGTTTGTTCTGGTTAAATACAAAAGCAATCCCTGAAATTGAGCGAGAAGAAATAAAAGATAAAAATATATTACAGCTAGCAGTATTATCTAGAATAAAAATTTTTATTAGACCTCAAGGATTAAATTTTAACATAGAGGATGTACCTAATAGTCTTGAGTTTAAAAAATCACAAGGAAACATAATAGTAAATAATCCTTCACCTTATTATGCGACATTAATTAATTTAGAAGCTGATAATGAACAGCTAAATAGTATTATGGTTCCTCCTATGGGAACAGTAATGATTAAAGTCAGCAAGCCTAACTATAGTCAAATATCTTATCAAACTATTAATGATTATGGTGCTAGTACACCCAAAGTAACGAAACAGATTGGTAAGTAATGCTATAACATTCATTAATGATAAGGCTTTATTATGCTAAAATCTAAAACTATATGTTTTAATTTATATATCTTTTTAGGTACATGCTTTTCTGGTGTGGTGTATGCGGATAGTTTTTTTAATCCTAACTTAATTTCAAATATTGATAATGAAGTAGCAGATTTATCTCGATTTGATAAAGGTGAAGGCCAACCTGAAGGAATGTATTCAGTAGAAATTTATGTAAACGATGAATATGTTGAAACAAAAAATTTAATATTTTATGAAAGCGATGCATCATCCGATGATACAGGCTTATTACCTTGTATAGATAATAAAAATTTGACAAATTTTGGAATAACTTTAACTGAAAATAGCAAAAAGAAATCAGAAGAGGTAGAAAGTAAAGATAGTGCTTGTGAGAATATTTTAGATAAAATAGAAAACTCAAGTGTTAAATTCGATTTTGAAGGACAAAAATTATTTTTAAGTATTCCACAAATAATGTTTAAAAATAATGTTCGTGGCTTTATCCCACCTGAAAAATGGGATAATGGAATTAATGCATTTTTACTAAATTATAATTTCACAGGAAGAAATAGTAAGAAATTTAAGGATAACGTTGATAATAATAATTATTTTTTAAACTTAAATCCTGGTATTAATCTTGGTTCATGGCGATTTAGAAATGAAAGTTCATGGAACTATGCCAGTGGTGAAAGTAAGCAAAATAAATGGAGGAATATAAGAACATATGTACAAAAACCTATTATTCCATTACGTGCTGAATTAACCCTTGGTGACTCTTTTTCTAATGGAACCATTTTTGATAGTCTTGGTTTTAGAGGGATTAAGCTAGAATCTGATGATAATATGTTGCCTGATAGCATGAGAGGATTTGCACCTACGATAAAGGGTATTGCGAATAGTAATGCTATTGTTACAGTCAAGCAGAATGGTTTTGTTATTTATCAAATTTCTGTACCTCCAGGTGCATTTGAAATAAAAGATCTCTATGCCACATCAAGTAGCGGTAATTTAGATGTCACAATCAAAGAGAATAACGGTAAAATTACACAATTTGTTGTACCTTATTCAAATGTGCCTATTTTACAACGTGAAGGACGCTTAAAATACGAATTGATTGGAGGGGAATTTCGTAGCGGAGCAGATTATCAAGATAAACCTAATTTTGGTCAATTAAGTTTAGTATATGGCTTGCCTTATAATATGACGTTATATGGAGGAAGCCAATTTTCAAATAATTATCAAGCCTATGCGATTGGTTTAGGTGGTAATCTAGGCACCTTTGGGGCGATATCAGCAGATGTAATACAGGCGAATAGTATATTGCCAAACGATGAGCATAAAAAAGGGCAGTCATTCCGATTACTCTATGCTAAATCGATTAATAGCACAGGCACTAACTTTCAAATAATGGGGTATCGATATTCAACGCAAGGCTATTATACCCTAAATGAAGTTAGTTATAAAAAAATGGCAGGGCGTGAAATAGTAACAGATAATGGAATAATAAGAGATGAGGATAACTTATCTAACTACTATAATTTAAATTATTCTAAAAAAGGGAGGTTTCAACTTAATATAAATCAGCAAATTACCAATAATAGTTCTTTGTATATTTTAGGCTCTTACCAAAACTATTGGCGCACAACTGAAACTGAACAGTTATGGCAACTGGGTTATAATGCTAATATTGATAGGATAAATTATAGTCTTAGTTTATCGAAATTAAAATCACCGGGTATGCGTGGTGATAATAAAAATGTAGCTTTTAATATATCAATTCCTCTTAATGATGTATTTAACCAACAAACTGTAAGTGACTTACATTCAAGTAGAAATAGTATGTATGCTGTTTACTCAATGAATAGAAGCGATGACAATGTTTGGGTCAATCAAGTGGGACTAACAGGAACTCTCCTTGAAGACAATAATTTAAATTATAATATTCAACAAGGATATACGCATAATGGTTCTGGTTATTCAGGAATGGTTTATGCTAATTATAAAGGTAAATATGCTAATATAGGTAGCGGATATAATTATAGTAATGATTGGCATGAGTTTAATTATAGTTTAAATGGTGGTGTTGTTGCTCATGCAGGTGGGATTACTTTAACTCAACCTTTAGGGGATACCAATATTCTTATTAAAGCAAATGATGCTAATAATATTAAAGTAGAAAATGCAAATGGTATATTAACTGATAATAAAGGTTATGCCGTCTTACCGTTTGCTTCAACATATAAAAATAATCGAGTTTCATTAGATGTTAATTCATTAGAAGAAAATATTGAATTAGAAAATACGATTATTAATGTAGTTCCTACTAAGGGGGCATTGGTTGAAGCTAATTTTAAAACGAATATTGGCTATCGAGCAATGGTTACATTAAGCAAAAAAGATGGCGCTATTATACCTTTCGGTGCGATGGTTGTTGATGAAGAGCGTTCCGTAAGTGGTATTGTTGGCGATAATGGGAATGTTTTTATCTCTGGTTTAGCACCTGTTGGTAGGCTAAAAGCAAAATGGGGAAAAATGGCTGATCAACAATGTATATTTGATTACCAAATTAATGAGAAGTCATCAAAAGAAAAAGGTATCTATTTTATTTCTTCCACATGCCAATATTAAAAACAAGCATATTTACGGATTTTATTATGATTAGAATAGTATTGTTTACAATAATAGCCATTATTTCAAATAATGCAGTCGCTGTGAGCTGTGTCAGTGGTTGTAATGCGAATGAATATTCCACGCTTAGTGGACAACTATCAAAGACGGAAAATAAAGTCGGTGTTACTAAAGATGCTTCTGATATTACTTTGTCCAATCGAATTACATTAAGATGGAATGCGGGACAAGCGCAAACATGGGCGACATATTCCAATGGTAATATTCCTAGTGCAAATACCAGCAATAATGACTGGATTTATTCTAAGATAGATGACTATATTTCTGTTGCGTTAAGAATGACTAATAATTGTAGAACAATTTATGTCCCTTATAATGTACCTACGCTAAGCTCTACTTGTGGTTCCCGTACTTATACTGAAAACGAAGAAAGCGTCGTTTCTGTAAGAAAGTATCAAACCAGAATAAAAATTGACAAGGCTATTATTTCTGGTACCTATGTAAAAAATATTTTTGTAGGCGAATTTGGTTTTTGCCAACCACAGAATTGTGCGACTAAACAAACTATCATTACAAAGCTATTTTTAAATCTTTCAATGACAGTTCCACAATCTTGCGTTATTAATTCAGGGCAAGTGTTGAATATTGATTTTGACAATATTCCTGCATCAAGTTTTAAAGTAGCAGGGAAAAAAGCCGAAGGAGTTAATACGGTTTCTAGAAACTTAAGTATTCAATGTGACAATATAGATGCCAGTGCTGATTTAACAATGCGATTACAAGCAGATTCAGTTCAAGGTAATGCTATTGTTTCTAATAATAAAAGTGTTGGCTTTGTGGTTGCTAATTCAAGTGGATCTGAATTAACACCTAATGATTTATCAAGTTTTATTCCTTTCAGACTCAACCAAAATGCTGATGCTAATGTCACGATTAATGTTTATCCCGTAAGTATTGATGGAAAAACACCAACTGAAGGCGCTGTCACATCAAGTGGCTTTCTAAGAGTTGATTTCCCTTAATTTTAATAGGCTAATATCATGAATGAGTTATTACATACTAGAAAAATAATGCGCTTTCTATTATGGGGAATGCTACTTTTTAGCGGATATACAGTATTTTTTACTAAAGATGCAACAGCAGAATTAGCTAATACAAATATTGTTATAAAAGCGAACATTGTGGCAAATACTTGTAGAGTCAGCCCTGATTCGCTAAATAAATTTGTTGACTTAGGGGTTTGGGGAACAAAAGATTTTCAGCAAAAAAATACAACAGAGCCAGTAAAGTTTACACTTAACTTAACTGATTGCAGTATTGTTACTAGCGGTGTAAAAGTAATGTTTAGTGGTGATACTGACAGTAAGGATAGTACCTTGTTTAAGTTGGCAGAAAAAAATGCGGCTCAAAATATAGGTATTGCTATTTTAGATAAAAATCAGAATAAAATATTACCGGGAAAAAGTAGTATGATTTACCCTGTAGAGACAACTAATAATATTTCTCTCGATTTTTATGCGCAATATATCGCAACTAATAAGGACGTAGTTGGGGGAAGTGCAAATGGTGAAGTATTATTTTCTTTAGAATATCTGTAAATAACAAGGGAACTGTGTCGTTCCCTTTTAAATACATTTATAACTATTGGCTGTAGAGGATTATATCCATCCTTTAGTTCTAAACTCTTTTAACGTCGCGACAAAATAACTCATCTCCTCAGGGGTTCCTAAGGTCAAACGGCTCCAACCTAATGCGGGAGGAAACTCACGTCCTACCATAATATTTGCCGCTTTCATTCTCTCTTGATAAGTTTTCACATCACCTTTGACTTTATGAAAAATAAAGTTGGCGTGAGAAGGTGCATACTCGATATTTAAGGCGTTTAAAGTATCAACCACCATTTGTCGTGATACATCAATTGACTTGCGACTATATGCCACAAAAGCGTGATCTTTTAACGAGGCTAATGCGCTAACAGCACCGGCAGTATTGGTATTATCAATAGAAACGAAACTATCTACTTCACTAATTACCTCAGGGACTGCCACACCATAGCCTACCCTTAATCCAGCTAATGCATAAATTTTTGAAAATGTACGGGTAACAATCAAGTTTTTATAACCTTGAGCAACTAATGCTATCGCACTGGTAAATTCAGGTGTTGTCACAAATTCAGCGTAAGCTTCATCAATAATAAAAAAGACATTTTCTTTTGCTGAGGTGATCCAATTTGTTAATGCCGCTGTTGGTGTCAGCATTGCGGTTGGGTTATTAGGATTGCACAGATATACCATGCTAATACCATCAAATGCTTGTGCTTTTTTCTGCATGGCGGTTAAATCAAAAGCCAATGTGTTATCAACCGGCACTTTTACGATATTAACACCTAAAGGTTCAGCATAAAGTTCGGCATAATTAAACGTTGGATCAGGCACAATCAGTTGTACTGTTTTACCTGCTTTTTGCGCTTTATTCGCCACATATTGTACGGCTGCTTGTATGGTTTCAGAGGAGCCATTACCTAGAGTGATGTGTTTGTCTGATAGCTTAAATTCTTCACCTAATGCACTGATAAGTGCGCTTCGCGCATCATCTGGATAGCGAAAAGCATGGGGAAGTGCATCAATAATCGCCTGTTTGGCATTGGATGACATGCCTAGCGAGTTTTCATTAAAGTTTAACAGTAAAGGATTTTCTGCATTAAATAGCTGCTTAGGGTTTGAAGTTTCTGTGGCATAGGCAGCGCTAACAAACGAACTTAATGAAAGTCCCCCGATCACTAAGCTTGATGATGTTAAAAATGAACGACGATTCATGTGATGTTTCCCAAGTAAATTATTCTACATTTTTATTGTTTATGTAGATTACTAAAAAAACACAATAAGTAAATAAATATGTTTTAATTTTGATTATTTATTCACTACTAAGCCAGTTTTTAGGAATTAGCTTAAGCATGTCAACATGAAATAAAGTCAGAAAATAGCGATGTATTGCATAAGGTGTGTGGTGCAGGCTAATAAAAAAGGGAACCGATAAAACGGGTTCCCTTGAGAGATAAGATAGCTCAGTCGCTAATTAATTTGATTCTGGAAATGTTAATGTTGCACCGGGCGCTTCACGACTTAAGTGAATAAAGTTTAAGTGTTTTTCATATTGGTCGAGAATATCACTGATCACTTGCTCCTTGGTGTAGTCCATTAAATCGTTACCCTGTGAACCTTCCCATAAATAGGTTTCTAGCCGGTAATAATGGGATTTTCCTCGACGAGCACGATAAGTAAATGCAGGTACTGAATATTTTTGTGGCCATATTTGATAAATAAAATGCTGTTCTTGGCCTAAATCAACCACTAATTCTAAATGGTTTAAACGAGGCTCTTCTTCCAACGGGTAAAGATTAAACGAGACATTTGCACCACGTAATGACAGCTCATTAGCCACATCTTGCATCGCTGGGGTACAAACTAAATCTAACATCCGTTGGGTATAGGTAGTACCTGGGAAATTCATCACTCGACCTAGACGCTGTTTCCAGTTCATGGTGGTGTTACCATAAAGAGGTGCTGGCGCATTGGTGTTTAATGAACTGACGCGTCTAAAATCTTCTACTTTTAATGACTTATATAGTCCTGCCATAATAAAGAAAATAACAAAGCTAAAAGGTAATCCCATAATAACCGTGGTATTTTGCAAAGCAGAAACCCCGTCTGCCATTAACATACCTAATGTTAATAGACCAATAGCGATAGACCAGAATATGCGCAGCCAATTTGGGGCATCATTATTTATATCACTCAGTTGAGAAGTGAAATTACCTAAAACTAATGAACCGGAGTCTGCCGAGGTTACATAGAAAAGTAATCCTGTAATAGTCGCTACGGAAGCGGTTAAACCAAATCCCGGATAGAGTTCAAGTAGAGAATAAAAGCCTTTTTCTGGTGAGGCTAATACTGTTTCAGCAAAGGTTTGATTACCGTGGATCACTTCATAAAGTGCACTATTACCAAAGATAGACAACCATAATAGCGTGAATACAAAAGGGATGATCAAGGTGCCTATAACGAATTGACGGATAGTTCTCCCCCTTGAGATACGTGCTAAAAATAAGCCCACAAAAGGTGACCAAGCAACCCACCAAGCCCAGAAGAAAAGTGTCCAGCTATTCATCCAATCCGTTGGTCTATCAAAAGCAAAGCTATTTAGTGTCATTCCTAAGAATCGATTTACATAATCACCGACATTAAGTACTAACGCATTTAATAAAAATTCAGTATCACCAGCAAATAGGATAAATAAAATTAACCCTAAAGCGAGTAATACATTTAATTCTGAAAGAATACGTATGCCTTTATTGACACCTGATGTGGCTGAGATCACCGCCATAATTACGGAAAGTAGAATTAAACCACCTTGTACACCTAACCCTTGCGGTAAATCGAAGAGAACTTTCAACCCATAATTAAGTTGTACTACGCCAATACCTAAGGTAGTGGCAATACCAAAAATAGTACCCAATACGGCAGCAATATCGACAGTATGACCGATGGGGCCATAAATACGATTGCCAAAGATAGGATAAAGTGCAGAGCGGATGGTCAAGGGTAAATTATAACGATAACTAAAATACCCGAGTGCAATACCAATCAGTGCATACATAGACCAGCCCGTCAGGCCATAGTGGAATAATGTCCACACCATCGACTGACGGGCTGCTTCTATTGTTTCACCTTCGCCAGTAGGCGGTAGCATATATTGGGTAATAGGCTCAGCGACTGAGAAAAACATTAAGTCAATCCCGATCCCCGCGGCAAACAACATAGCAGACCAGCTTAATACACTAAATTCAGGCTTTGATTGTTCTGGGCCTAATTTAATATTACCAAAGCGAGATGTGGCAACGAAAATAACGAAAACAATGTACAAAGTTGCCGCTAATAAATAGTACCAACCAAAGGTTTTTGATACCCAACCTAGTGTTTTAATGATCCACGCATTGGCGGTATCTGTCATTAAAATAGTGAAAAAAGAGAACGCTAAAATCAGCGTTGCGGAAGCGAAAAAAACAACAGAATTGAGCTTGTCTTTCTGTGGTTTTTTTGAGCTATTAAGAGTTGTCATCAGAAATTCCAAAAATTTATTCATCTAAAAGTTAAAAGTTGCATTCTTTGCTAATCAATTGATTTATATGCAAAGATTCAAATTTTCACGATCTGCTCCTTATGTCATTTGTGAATTAATTGTGATAAACAATAGTTAATATTGATTGAATGTTCAATTAAAAAAACGTTTAATAAAAGTGTTCAATGTATTTTTTAGGTCTTGAAAACATGCCGAAGATAGGGATGCAGTCGATACGTAAACAGCAATTAATTCAGGCGACATTAGCGGTGATTAATGAGGTCGGAATGCAAGATGCCAGCATTGCATTAATTGCACGAAAGGCCGGGGTATCTAATGGCATTATAAGCCACTACTTTCGTGATAAAAATGGTTTATTGGAAGCGGCAATGCGCCATATCCAATATCAGTTAGGTTTTGCCGTCGCAATGCGATTACGTATTTTAAGCGATGCTGAGCCTAAATTGCGTATTCAAGCCATTGTCGATGGTAACTTTGATACGTCACAAACCAGTGAAACCGCAATGAAAACTTGGCTGGCTTTTTGGGCAAGTAGCATGCATCAGCCTAATTTGCATCGTTTACAAAAAGTTAATGATAGACGTTTGTACTCTAATCTCTGTTATGAATTTGGACGTGCGTTAACAAAAGATAAAGCACGCTTAGCCGCCAAAGGCTTAGCCGCTTTAATCGATGGTTTATGGCTACGTAGTGCCCTTAGCGAGGAGCCATTTTCGTTAGCAGAAGCAAAAAAAATTACTGATGAGTATATCGATATGCAACTTAATCTTTGCCAGGATAAACAGACTTAACTTACTCACTATAAAGGAGAAAATATGCAAAACCCACCGTTACACAAGCTTTATATTCATGGTGGATATGTTGATTGCGCACAACCTGAATGTGAACAATTTGCCGCAATTAATCCTGCTACAGGTGAGGTGATTGCACATTTACAATCAGCCTGTGAAGAAGATATTAATTGGGCGGTAGAAAGTGCAAAGCAAGGACAAAAAATATGGGCTGCCATGCCTGCGATGGCGCGCTCCCGTATTCTTCGACGTGCCGTGGATATTTTACGTGAACGTAATGATGAGTTAGCACATTTAGAAACGTTAGACACCGGTAAACCCCTGTCTGAAACACGTTATGTCGATATTGTCACCGGTGCTGATGTATTGGAATACTATGCGGGTCTTATTCCTGCCCTAGAAGGGGAGCAGATCCCACTACGTGACAGCGCTTTTGTTTACACCCGTCGTGAGCCATTAGGTGTTGTTGCCGGCATTGGTGCATGGAATTATCCAATTCAAATTGCGTTATGGAAATCAGCACCTGCATTAGCAGCAGGTAATGCGATGATTTTTAAACCGAGTGAAATGACATCATTAACGGCATTAAAATTGGCTGAAATATATACCGAAGCGGGCTTGCCTCAAGGGGTATTTAATGTGGTAACGGGTGATGCCACTGTAGGGCAATGGCTAACGCAGCACCCTGATATCGCTAAAGTCTCATTTACGGGGGGGATCGATACTGGGAAAAAAGTGATGGCGAGCGCTTCTTCATCAAGCTTAAAAGATGTCACTATGGAGCTAGGTGGTAAGTCACCGTTAATTATTTTTGATGATGCCGATCTTGATACCGCAGCTGATATCGCCATGATGGCTAATTTCTATAGTTCAGGACAAGTATGTACCAATGGAACACGCGTATTTGTGCCAGAAAAGTTAAAACAAGCTTTTGAAGCTAAAATCATTGAGCGTGTCTCTCGTATTCGCGTTGGTTCACCACTGGAAATGGATACCAACTTTGGACCATTAGTCAGCTTCCCTCATCTTGAAAAAGTTTTAAGCTATATCGAGTTAGGTAAAGCTCAGGGTGCAAAACTACTTTGTGGAGGTGAACGTTTATTCGCTGGTGCATTAGCGAAAGGGGCTTATGTGGCGCCAACGGTATTTACCGATTGTACTGATGATATGAAAATCACGCAGGACGAAATCTTCGGCCCTGTAATGAGCATTTTAAGTTATCAAACAGAAGATGAAGTTATTTTACGCGCCAATAATAGTGTCTATGGATTAGCCGCAGGCTTGGTGACTCGAGATCTGACAACGGCACATCGCGTTATACATCAATTAGAAGCCGGAATTTGCTGGATCAATACTTGGGGTGAATCTGCAGCAGAAATGCCTGTTGGTGGTTATAAACATTCCGGTGTTGGCCGTGAAAATGGGCTTGTCACACTACAAAATTACACTCAAATCAAATCTATTCAAGTTGAACTTGGGGAGTTTTCATCCGTTTTTTAATCCATTCTATTTTTAATTTTAATGACTGAAACAGAGGAGATAACAATGGTCTATGACTACATTATTATCGGTGCTGGTTCAGCCGGTAACGTTCTTGCTACCCGCTTGACAGAAGATCCTGATGTTACTGTGCTGCTCCTTGAAGCTGGAGGACCGGACTACAGGTTCGATTTTCGCACACAAATGCCAGCAGCATTAGCTTATCCGTTACAGGGTAGACGCTATAATTGGGCTTATGAAACAGAGCCTGAGCCACATATGAATAACCGCCGCATGGAGTGCGGGCGAGGTAAAGGATTAGGAGGATCATCACTCATTAATGGTATGTGTTACATTCGTGGTAACGCGATGGATTTTGATGAGTGGGCCAAATTACCCGGTCTTGAAGATTGGAATTATTTAAATTGCTTACCCTATTTTCGTAAAGCAGAAACCCGAGATATTGGGGCTAATGATTATCATGGTGATAGTGGGCCTGTTAGTGTGACTACACCGAAAAAGGGGAATAATGTTTTATTCCATGCGATGGTCGAAGCCGGTGTACAAGCTGGATATCCTAGAACTGACGATCTCAATGGTTATCAGCAAGAAGGATTTGGCCCTATGGATAGAACGGTAACCCCCCATGGGCGTCGAGCCAGTACGGCACGGGGTTATCTTGACCAAGCTAAATCGCGCAAAAACTTAACTATTGAGACACATGCTACAACCGATATTATTGAATTTGAGGGTAAAAAAGCAAGTGGTGTGCGCTATTTTAAAGGAACGAATACCACGCCACAGCATGTGAAAGCACGTAAAGAAATACTGCTTTGTGCCGGGGCGATTGCATCACCACAAATCTTACAACGCTCAGGTGTCGGCCCTGAAGATGTTCTCAACGAGTTTGATATTTCGCCAGTACATGTTTTACCGGGCGTGGGGCAGAATTTGCAAGATCATCTAGAGATGTATCTGCAATATGAATGCAAACAACCCGTTTCACTTTATCCAGCGTTAAAATGGTATAACCAACCTAAAATTGGTGCCGAGTGGTTATTTAAAGGAACGGGTATTGGGGCGAGTAATCAATTTGAAGCAGGGGGTTTTATTCGCTCAAGTGAAAAGTTTGCTTGGCCAAATATTCAGTTTCACTTTTTACCAGTGGCGATTAATTATAATGGCAGTAATGCAGTGGAAGTGCATGGTTTTCAAGCTCATGTGGGGTCGATGCGTTCACCCAGTCGCGGACGTATAAAAATAACCTCACGAGATCCACATCAGCATCCAAGCATCTTGTTTAATTACATGTCAACAGAGCAAGATTGGCAAGAGTTTAGGGCTGCTATTCGTATCACGAGAGAAATTATGGCGCAACCTGCATTAGATCCCTATCGTGGTGAAGAAATTAGTCCGGGGAAAGATATTCAAACGGATGAACAGCTGGATGCTTTTGTACGTGAACGGGCAGAAACAGCATTTCACCCTTGTGGTAGTTGTAAAATGGGAAATGATGAAATGGCCGTCGTAGATGGTGCCGGACGCGTTCATGGTATAGAAAGCTTAAGAGTTATTGATGCTTCCATTATGCCCAATATAATTACTGGCAATTTAAATGCGACAACCATTATGATTGCTGAAAAAATGGCAGACAAAATTAAAGGCATTAAACCATTGCCAGCAAGCCAAGCAGATTACTATGTTGCTGGTCATTCACCTGCCAGAAGAAATTAATTAACTTATCAAAACAATAGTCAAGAGGAATGAAAATTCCTCTTTTTTGTGACTGAAAGTAAAGCTTCTTTTTTCGTTATTATTTTATTTTTTTAAGTTTTATTAAATATTATTTATGTATCTTTTCATAATTAAATGATTATGAACTTTCCATTGTTATCATAAATATTTCTAAAGCAATCTCCTTTTTACAATCATTTTAAATAAGTCGAGTGACTCAAGTAAAACAACCATAACATCAGGATTGATGTGAGATATATCAATTTTTTTTCTATCACCGATCCCATTAATTATCATAAACAGAGTACGAAAACGTTTGCATAAAATTTTTATGCCGATAGAATGCGTCAGATTTTTTGGCCTGGTGAAATGAATAGGGGGTTAAAGTGTCTCAGGACAACAATTATAGTCAGGGCCCGGTGCCCATATCCGCAAGAAAGGGTGGATTAGCGTTAACCTTTGTGATGTTGGGATTAACGTTTTTTTCAGCCAGTATGTGGACTGGCGGCGCTCTTGGTACTGGTCTCTCCTTTAATGATTTCTTCCTCGCAGTTCTTATCGGTAATCTTCTCCTTGGTATTTACACCGCATTTCTTGGTTTTATTGGTTCTAAAACAGGTCTCACCACTCATCTTCTTGCTCGTTACTCTTTTGGTATTAAAGGCTCTTGGCTTCCCTCATTTTTACTCGGTGGTACACAAGTCGGTTGGTTTGGTGTCGGTGTTGCGATGTTTGCTATTCCCGTTGGTAAAGCCACGGGGATTGATATTAATCTCCTGATTGCGATATCAGGAATTTTAATGACTATCACTGTGTTTTTTGGTATCTCTGCATTAACTATTCTCTCCATTATTGCGGTTCCTGCTATTGCTATCCTAGGAAGTTACTCTGTATATCTTGCGGTACATGATATGGGTGGGCTTAATACACTAATGGCAGTGAAGCCTGCCGAACAACTCGATTTTAATTTAGCCCTTGCCATGGTGGTAGGCTCTTTTATCAGTGCCGGTACATTAACGGCGGATTTTGTTCGTTTTGGACGTAACCCTAAAATTGCCGTGATTGTCGCTATTGTGGCTTTTTTCTTAGGAAATACTTTGATGTTTGTATTTGGTGCTGCGGGAGCGGCATCATTAGGCATGGCGGATATTTCCGATGTGATGATAGCGCAAGGTTTATTACTGCCGGCGATCATTGTATTAGGTTTAAATATCTGGACGACCAATGATAATGCGTTATATGCATCAGGGTTAGGTTTTGCCAATATCACAGGGTTATCCAGTAAAAAATTATCTGTGGTTAATGGCATTATCGGCACATTGTGTGCGCTATGGCTTTATAATAATTTTGTTGGTTGGTTAACCTTTCTATCCGCGGCGATCCCCCCTGTAGGTGGCGTTATTATTGCAGATTATCTGATGAATAGAGCGCGGTATAATCAATTCAACGCTGACAAGATGCAAAATGTGAACTGGGTAGCCTTACTTGCTGTGGCTATCGGTATTGCTGCCGGTCACTGGTTACCAGGGATCGTACCTGTTAATGCCGTATTAGGTGGCGCAATCAGTTTCGCGGTATTAAATCCAATATTAAATCGTCGTACAGCTCGACAAGCGGAGATAAGTCATGCTGGGTAAAAATATAGAACAAATTAATCATGCTCGTTTAGCTGGAAAAGAAGGTTTATGGCGCATTACAGTTAAAAATAACCAGATTGCAGCCATTGAGCCACAACCACAAAGCGATTTTCATCCCCAAGGGTTAGATGCACAAGGTGGATTGGTTCACGCTCCTTTTGTTGAACCTCATATACATTTAGACACCACGCAGACAGCAGGACAGCCAAACTGGAATCAATCAGGAACCTTATTTGAAGGTATTGAGCGTTGGGCAGAAAGAAAAGCATTACTCACCCATGATGATGTTAAACAACGGGCGTGGCAAACATTACAATGGCAAATCGCCAATGGTATTCAGCATGTAAGAACCCATGTTGATGTTTCTGATGCATCGTTAACGGCTTTAAAAGCCATGTTAGAAGTCAAACAAGAAGTCAAACCTTGGGTTGATTTACAAATTGTGGCATTTCCCCAAGAAGGGATATTATCTTACCCTAATGGCGAAGCATTATTAGAAGAGGCCTTGAAATTAGGTGCGGATGTTGTGGGGGCAATCCCGCACTTTGAATTTACCCGTGAGTATGGCGTGGAGTCACTACATAAAACCTTCGCATTAGCGCTGAAATACGATCGACTTATTGATGTGCATTGTGATGAAATTGATGATGAACAATCGCGTTTTGTTGAAACCGTTGCTGCATTAGCACATAAAGAAAATATCGGCTCACGGGTGACAGCAAGTCATACAACCGCTATGCACTCTTATAATGGCGCTTATACTTCGCGTTTATTTCGTTTATTAAAAATGTCAGGCATTAATTTTGTAGCCAATCCATTAGTGAATATCCATTTGCAAGGGCGTTTTGATAGTTATCCAAAACGTCGGGGGATCACCCGTGTCAAAGAGATGTTAGCGAGTGGTATTAATGTTTGCTTTGGTCATGACGATGTCTTTGATCCATGGTATCCATTAGGTACAGCAAATATGCTACAAGTGCTGCATATGGGGTTACATGTTTGTCAGTTAATGGGCTATGGGCAAATTGATAATGGATTACAACTTATCAGTCATAATAGTGCAAAAACATTGGCATTAACGGATTATGGTGTGGAAGTCGGTAATAGTGCTAACTTTATTATTCTTCCTGCTGAAAATGGTTTTGATGCGTTACGTCGTCAAGTCCCTGTACGTTACTCTATTCGTCACGGTAAAGTGATTGCACAAACCGAGCCGGCTAAGACAGAAATTATGTTAGCTAAGCCAACACCAATTACGTATAAATAAAGAATAATTGTGCAATATTAACTAATAACGGATAAGTAATAAATGCTTATCCGTTATTGCTATTAGTTTATTATGGCTGGATTAATTACTGACTATTTTGGCGAATAAGCGCAGCTAATTGCGCTAATTCCTCATCATTTGCGCGCTCAAAATCATGAGATGAAAGATAACCGGGGTAGTTATCAAAGAAAACCTTTTGTTTGTTTTCAATGGGCGCCCATTTTGTCATATCACCCGTGCCGTGCATTGGGCTGAGTTTGCTATGAACATGATCAACGCCAAAACCTTCAAAAAACATCCCCGTGCGTGACACATCTGGGAATGTTTTATCTAGGATTTTTGCCACTTTTTTAGTGGCGATGATCAATAACGCTAAGGCTTCATCGCTTAAATCAAAAGCATAACTTGGATAGTGTTTTTTCGGAATAACAACCGTAAAACCCTTGGTATTAGGGAAGATTGAAAGAAACGCAAGATGATGTTCGTCCTCCCAAATTTTATGGCAAGGTGCTTTTCCCGCTACAATTTGACAGAAAATACAGTTATCCATAGTCGCCTCATAATATAGGGTGAAAAATACTTCAAATTATCGTTATAACTTGAAGTATTTAGTGTATCTAACCGCCATGTTTTTAGTGGTGGGGTTAGTCATATACTGAAGATTCCTAGTGATCTATTCACTTGTCATCTAGATACAAGGGTGATTAAAGTAGATTTCTTTCTGCTAAATCAAGCGCAAAGTAAGAGAGAATTAAATCAGCGCCTGCGCGTTTAATGGAGCCTAGTGTTTCCATTACCACGCGATCTTCATCGATAGCACCCGCTAATGCAGCAAATTTGATTTGCGCATACTCCCCACTAATTTGGTAGGCAGCTAACGGTAATAGTGTACGTTCACGAACATCACGAATAATATCTAAATAAGCACCAGCAGGCTTAACCATTAACATATCCGCACCTTCTTGCTCATCAATCAATGATTCGCGGATAGCTTCCCGACGATTCATCGGATTCATTTGATATGTTTTACGATCACCAATTAAGCGAGAGCCAGCAGCATCACGGAATGGACCATATAATGCAGAAGCAAATTTAGTTGAGTAGGAAACAATACCTGTATCGGTAAATCCTGCTTGATCTAATGCAGCACGAATAGCGGCAACTTGACCATCCATTGCGGCAGAGGGAGCAATAAAATCAGCACCAGCTTGTGCGGCGGCAACCGCCTGTAGACCTAAATTATGGATAGTTTCATCATTATCGACATGTTCACCATGTAAAACGCCACAGTGTCCGTGTGAAGTATATTCACAGAAACAAGTATCTGACATAACAATCATTTCTGGTACAGCATCTTTACAAATACGAGACATGCGAGAAACTAGACCGTCGCTTTTCCAAGCGTCGCTACCTGTTTCATCAAGATGGTGTGAGACACCAAAGGTCATGACCGTTTTGATACCCGCTTTAGCGATACGCTCAATTTCATAAGCAAGGCGTTTTTCAGGAATACGTACCACACCTGGCATACTTTTGATCGGCTGATAATCATCTAAGCCTTCTTCAACGAAAATAGGTAGGGCTAGATCATTTTTGCTGAGTGTCGTTTCTTGAAACAGCGCACGCAGGTTCTCTGACTGGCGTAGTCTTCTTAATCGCTGGATGGATTGTTCGTTGCTCACAATATCTCCTTGTTATGGCCAGTTCTAATGATTATTTACTAAAGTATTATAAACCTTAATCGCAATAGATGGATACTATCATGCACAATAAATAGCGGCAGGGAAAAGTTAGCAGGGTTAAACGTAAGAAATGAAATAGGGGAGTTTTAATAAAAAAAGAGCAGGATTATTTCTGCTCCTTGGACTCTGCGCTTAATCATTTAAGGCAGTCAATGGATTATTTTTTCTGCTCTTGTAAAACAGAATCCATTTGAATTTTACATGCCGCAACAATTTGCGTTAAGCCTTCTTGGAACTCTTCACGTGAACCAATTTCTGCTTTTGCATCACGTAAAGATTTAACAACTTCAACGGTGCCATTAGAAAAATCAGCTTCCGTTGCATCTAGTTTTGCAAAATCAAAGTTTTGAGATTTCAATGTTGCTAATGCGTCTTTGGCGATTTTCTCAGGCGCTTCATTAGTATCATAAGCTTTTACTGAGATATCTTTGAATGTATTGCAATAATCTTCAGCCATTTTACTTGGGTTAGCAAATGCAACAGCAGGAAGTAAAAGCAGGGATAACAGAAGTGGTTTCATTATAAGCCTCATGGTTTATTTTTGGTGCGTACACTGTAAGTGTAACATATAAACCCATATAGCGTTAAATCAGAATAGGATTAACATTAGTTATTTATTACAGATAAAAAAATCCCCTCTATAACAATAGAGGGGCAGTTAAATGAATAAAGAATGGTTTATTTCGGAATTAAGTATATAGACTTTTCAGATTTACTTTTTGCTTATTTGTGCAGCACAAAAAGAAGCGACAATAAATTAAAATCATGCGCAATTGCACTTTGATGACGTCAATATCATTATTGACGATAAGCTGTTTTAATTTGGCTTAATGTGTTGCGGAAGGTTTCTGCTTGTTGTTCATCAGCAACTTCGGAAATAGCTCGCTCAATATTTAAGATAACGCGTCCAGCATCTGCTTGACCTAATGCTTTTAACATATAAGTCACAAGCGTTTTTAGGCATGCAACTTCTTGCGCTAATGTTTCAACATCTGCTTGTGTTTTAAACTTCTCATTCATGGTGAATTTCCCTTTATATCGTTTGTTTATTAACCTAAAAATAATGCCTAGTAACAGAATAACATTGTATTCATCTGGTATGAATAGCTTTTCTTATCGCCCATAAAAGAAATAAATGAATAAAACGAATAAACAAATAGTAGATAAGAAATCATTTCCGCTAGCACACTCTTATTATGATTATGTCATCGATATCACGCTATACTTTAAATTACCCATTACCGTTTAATGCGGTTTGATATAAAAATAAACACTCAGCAATAAAAGGTGAGGAATATGAGGAATAATAGATGAACAGAGAGCAACTATTACAAGCAATATCTCACTATCCTGCACTCGCTCAGCGAAATATGGGAAATACACATAAAGGCACTTTTGGTACATTAGCCATTATCGGCAGCTCAGAAGGCATGAGTGGTGCGATTGTTTTGGCGGGAAAAAGTGCGCTTAAAGCAGGGTGTGGTAAAGTCTTTTTGGGCTTTGCACAACCACAATTGCCACTGCCTTTTATTGATAGTGCACCCGAACTGATGCTACAAACAGCCATAACATTATTAGAGCAACCACAAATATCAGCATGGGCGATTGGCTGCGGTTTAGGACTCTCATCTGATTCGGAACAATTGCTGACTACAGTACTAGCACAACGTAACGAGAAAATACCTTATGTTTTTGATGCCGATGCGCTGGTGTTATTGGCTCAATTAAACTTATCGCATATTAACACGAATTTAACCGCTAATTGTGTATTAACGCCCCATCCGAAAGAGGCCGCAACTTTACTTCATTGTGATGTTGCTGATATTCAAAATAACCGTCAACAAGCTGCAATAGAAATTACACGCCAATATCATTGCTGGGCCATAGTGAAAGGACAAGGAACGGTGATTGCTTCACCTCAAGGAGATATCACAGTAAATACAACAGGGAACAGTGGATTATCGACAGCAGGGAGCGGTGATGTATTAACCGGTGTCATGGCAAGTTTTTTAGCACAAGGTATGCCAATCGCAGAGGCTGTGCCGAGTGCCGTATGGATACATGGTATAGCCGCAGACCAATTAATAAAACAAGGAATAGGGCCAATAGGATTAACCGCATCAGAGCTTATTGATACCATCCGTGCGGTTCGCAACCAAATGTGGGCAACCCACCAACAGCACAGCGCTGATTTATTTTAACTGAGTAGTTTATTTTTTGTAGTAACTCATTAATACTTAAAGCCGATTGATAATTGATATTAGGTTGGTTTTAGTTAATTGACTCACAGTAATCTTGAGGTTATTGCGATACTATTAAGGCAAATGGAGAGTTGAGAGGAGTTATTATGTATAAAACAATTTTAGTGCCTATCGATATTGTAGAAGAAGAGTTAACCAGTAAAGCAGTACGCCATGCTGTTTATTTAGCCAAAGAAACAGGAGCTAATTTACATCTTATTCATGTGCTTCCTATCTCTTCAGCCATTATTAATGCTTATTCACTGGGTTATCCCGAAATTAAAGACAAAGCGACAGTAAAAGCCGAAAATGATATGCAAATGCTGGTGGATTCGGTGGATCTGCCTGCTGAAAAAGTGGCTTACACTGTCACTTTTGGTTCTCCCCGTGATGAAATTTTAACGACAGCAAAAGATATTCAAGCAGATTTAATTGTTATCGGCTCTCGCAGACCCAACATTAGCACACATTTATTAGGCTCTACGGCCGCAGGCGTTGTTCGTTATGCAGATATTTCTGTGTTAGTGGTTCGTTAATTGACACATGCTAATAGGTTATGAGGTTTCATAACCTATTTTTTTGTTTTAAATTATCTATTTTACCATTATTAAATTATTTTCATTGGGTTGCGCATTAATAGAGTCAATGGGATGGAAAAATTTACACAAGAACTTTTAAGGCTCGACCATTTTATTCTACGTATTCTACGCTACTATATAATAGGTACTGTATTCTTTTTTTTAGGATTATTACCGGGCGTGCTAGGGTTCTATTTTATTGAAGGACATACTTTTATGGAGTCCTCATTAAACGCAATATCAATGTTAAGTGGTCAACCGGTAGAGCCTGCGCCTGCAACACCAACAGGGCGTTTTTTTATTGCGATTTATGGTTTGTTTCTTCAGTGTGTTTTTATTTTATCGATTGGATTAGTGGTGACCCCTTTTATTCATCGACAATTACATAAATGGCATCTTGAAAAGGATTAGCAATCATACTGTTGGTTGAAAAAATCAAAATAACAAACAGACGATAATTAATAATGAGGAGTTGCTATGTATAAGACAATTCTAGTGCCCGTGGATATTTCAGAAGATGAATTAACCGAAAAGGCTTTACAACACGCTGTTTATATTGCAAAGCTTGAAGGGGCTAAGATCCATTTGTTTCATGCTATTCCTGATGTTTCACGTTTTTCAATTAGTTATAGCTACCATTATGATATGTTAAGCTCTTTTGCTAATAAAGCGATTGAACGAGTTCAAGAACAACTGCAAGAATTAGCTAATTCTGTAGATTTACCTAAAGAGCAAGTTGATTTCTCTGCCGCATTTGGCTCAGCAAGAGATAAAGTGTTAGAGCTGGCAGAAAAAATTAAAGCGGATTTAATTGTCGTTGGCTCTCGTCGTCCTAGCATTTCAACTCATTTATTAGGCTCTAATGCATCAGGAATTGTGGCTTACGCCAAACAATCTGTGTTGGTTGTGCGTTAATCCTATAAGCGATGAAATAGGCTAACATCATAGTATAATATGGTATAAAAGGAGATAGAGGTAACACTATCTCCTTATTAATCAAACTAGAATATTTAGTGTTTGATAATCAATTATTTTATCGATACTACTTGCTTAGTATTGGGATCATCAGCAATTGTAAAGGAGATGTAACTATATCTAGCGCCAAAGTAACGGGTAATAATATTCTTGGTGTGCTGGCACCAATAAGATTTTCTTTGTATTGGTAGAATTCAACATGAAAGGGATGGTTAAAAGGTAGTAAATACTCATTTTTTTGTTCTTTATTTTTTTGATGAACTGTTCCAAGTAAATTATCTATTTTTAGTGAACAGGTGTTTATATCTTTTTTACATATAAAACCGTAAGTTAGTGCTGCTTCTTTATCGGTTTGAGCTACCCAGTTATAATTTATTTTAATTTTCCCATTAAATTGCTTCTTTTCATTATCAATAATAAATTCAACTGGATTTTCTACGCTCAATTTATCATGGTGGATAAGCGGATCTCTTAAAATATTTACTGCGTTATCTCCACCTCTTATTAATAAATAATCAAAATGATCACCAATAAATACCCATCCGCTAGTACCGTTACTATCTTTTGCTAGAGAGAGTGCGGTAATTGAATCGCCTTTTCAATGAGAACGATGATAACCATTATCATTTTCAGTTGATAACATTAACCCGAATGAAAAACAGCCTGATAATAAAAAGAAAATAGGAAAAATAACTATTGATAATAAGACAGCGGACTTTGTTCTCAAGAAACTTACCATATTAATTTTTCTCTTAGTTATAAATTAATGAATTCTGTCATGATAATCTTTAAATGACTTTAAATATATTTTCAAATTTATAAAGTGGTCATTTTATGAATGGCTTATTTATTAAAAATAAAATAATTATAAAGAATATATAAAATAATTATAGTGTTTTATATATTAAAAGAATAAATATAATATAAGTCGATAGAAATTTATTGCTGACAAAAATTGTCTATTAATGCGATCAGTGCACTAATAAAGAGCCTTTTTATTGAATGTAAATGATAATTATTCTAATCTAAAGTAAAGATAATGACTGAGAGATAACAATATGTTGAATAATAACAATTTTACAATAATGTCTGTTGATCAATTTCCCATTATTACCATGCAGGTTTTCCCAGAAACGTTAGAGCATGCTAATAACTGGATTGCTGAAATGGACTTAGTGCTTGCTCAAAAACAAAACTTTGTATTGGTTTACCCACCTATCAACAAGAAAAATGAACAAGAGGATATGGAGGGCATGAAAGCCGTTAGACGCTGGCTGAAAACAGGGAAAATGCCATTAAGTCAATATTGTGCTGGAATGATCATGACCGTCAATCAACAAACAAATGATAAAGAGCAACTGATACAGTTATCTCCCGTTGTTTCTGCGGTGTACGGTGTACCTATCTTTGTTGAAGAGACCCTTGATGGGGCTTATGCTCAAGCTAATAAACTGCTGGGCAATGAATATAAATAAAGGATTATGAATAATCTAAGTTAGGTATAAAAGCATCCTAGGGTGCTTTTATACTAATTTGAAAGCGTAATAGTCATATTGATGATGTAAGTTAACAACAGAAAGAGAATATTTTATCGTTGTGTGAAAGAGGTAAAGACGCGAGAATAAAGAGATGGTATTTTAGCTATTAAAGTAAACATTTCAGGGCATTCCAATGAGAATTAGTTCAATTTATACACAATCTGTAGGACCATTAGCTGATGGTGTTATTAAGTTAGAAGATGATTGGTCTAATGAGATTGAAGCTCAAGTTTTATTTACCGGTAATAATGGTTGTGGTAAATCGACTTTATTACGGGGCATAGCTATTTTATGGGAAGCATTAGGTATTTGGCTAAGTACTGAACAACCGTTAGCTCCAGCGAGCAATACACGAAAATGGTTAGAACGTTGGGGAGGGATCGCTATTATTTTTGAAGATTTTAATCTTTCTTCTGATGATAAGATTAAAATTGGACTTTTTTATGGTTCAGATGATTTTTTTACCCAAGTAGTAACAAACTATTTAGATGTAATGTGGATAGGTGAAATTTCAAATAATAAAAAGAAAAATAAATTATATTTTCCATCTAGTGAAAATAAACATAATGATAATCTGATTGAGACCTATAAATATTTAGGGAAAAGACGTATTCAATCACTTTATAATGAATTGGATCCAGAATTATCTATTCCTAATATTGTCTATTTAGATGCAGAAGCGCGTAAATGGGTAAATCCAACAGCAACGAGAAAATCATTATACCCAGACGATCTTAACCAAGCATGGCTCGCGACTTATACGGTGACTAATGATTGGAATGGGCAAATAGAAACTTCACTGTTTAATTTAAAAGCGACACTGCCTAATGAATACCCTAACATGATAAAGAGTTTAAATTACTTTTTTTCAGATAAAAAAATTGATAGTGAAATTCTTCCAGGTACACGTCAACAGATTATTTTATCAAATGGAAGGCAACATACGTTTGATGAGTTAAGTTCTGGCGAACATCAAATACTTATTATGTTATTTACAATCCAACGTTGGCTAAAACCAGGAGGAATTGTATTAATAGATGAACCTGATCTACATCTACATCCTTCTGTTATCGCACCTCTCTTAGCGGCTATCGAAAATATTGTGACTAATAAGAAAGGGCAGTTAATTTTAACGTCACACTCAACAGAAGTTTGGCAACGCTATGAAAATTTTGGTTCACGTATTGATCTTACTTTGCTAAAAGGATCGGTGAATGTCGAAAATTGATGGAACAATTAATCGAATAAAAGATCAACAAGTAGGTAGCTCAACTAAAAAAGTATTATTAGTTGAAGGCAGTGATGATGAGTTAGCTTTTGGCGCTTTTTTAAGAAAAAAGTTTCCTAGTTGGGAACAGTATTGGGTTATTGCTAGCACGGGCAAGAAACAAAATGTGTTGGATATTTTAGCCCAAGAACAAGATTGGCTTGGTATTGTCGATAGAGATGAATGGGATAATGCTAAAATTGAGGAAAAACAAGAACAATTACCCAATTTATTCATTCTTCCTCGTTTTTGTATTGAGAACTATCTTGTTCTTCCTGATGAAATTTGGTCTGCATTACCTGAAAATAAGAAAAATAGCATAGAAAATGGATGTGAAACATTAAGGAAAGATATCGAGACTCAGCTTGAAAATTGGCGAAATCATGCTGCGGTATGGGCAATCATTAATCCTTTATGGGAAGGATTAAGAAGTTTGGGATTTAAAGAATCGTTATTAGAACTTAATACAAGCAATGATACAGTAAAAATTGAACAAATTTTACAAAAGTGGCATCAATATCTTGAGCCTTCTCAATTATTAGAAAAACTCAAGCATAAAAAGCAAGAAATAAATGCATGCACAGTAGATCAACAATTAAAACAATATATACACGGGAAACATTTTTTTAAAAATGTAGTTTATCCTGTGCTTATTTCTCATATTGGTAATATAAAAGAAAAAGAACTTAAAAAACAGTTATTTAATTCACAACCTATTCCGGAAGATCTTGATTTCCTTTGGCAACATATGATGACTAATATCAATACTATTTGAGAAATATAATCACTATATTTTATATTTATTACAATCATATGATAGTAAGAGAAAACTTTGATCTACTTTCAGCCTTAAATATTTTAATTATTCATAATAGTATAGAAAGACGATAGCGTCATGATTGAACTATACTGATAAGCTTTCAATTGGTTATGGCGCGTTTTTTGATAAATACTAAGGCGTAGTATGGATAATCAGATAATGGCTGAAGAATATGCCATTTCACAAGATAAACAGCGTGAAATTACGAAATTATGTATTCAAACGGCGCTATTGTTGTTACAACATGGTGCTGAAAGTATGTTGGTTGAACAGCTCTCAACGCGACTTGGGCTGGCTTTAGGCGTTCATCAAGTTGAAACGGCCATTTCAGCCAATGCGGTGGTATTAACGACAATAGTTAATGGTCATTGCCAAACCTCAACACGAAAAATTGTTGATCGTGGTATCAATATGCATGTTGTTACCGAAGTTCAGCACATTGTTATTTTAGTTGAGCATCATCTCGCGGATATTGATGAAGCAAGGAAACGTTTTGAACATATCAAACCACTACGTTATCCACGTTGGATAATTATTGTTATGGTTGCACTTTCTTGTGGATGTTTTTCCAAATTGAATGGCGGTGATTGGGATGGCTTTTTAGTCTCTGCTTTGGGGGGAGGAATGGGAATGTGGGTTCGTCAGCTCCTCACTCATCGTCAAGTAAATCCTTTAATCAACTTTTGTATTACGGCATTTGTTGCGACATCAGTCTCAGGTTTATTGCTAAAACTCCCTTATTTTCAAGTTACTGCCACTATATCAATGGCCGCGAGCGTTCTATTATTAGTTCCTGGATTTCCTTTAATTAATGCTGTTGCTGATATGTTTAAAGGTCATGTTAATACAGGACTCGCACGCTGGGCGATGGCAACGATGTTGACACTTGCTACCTGCTTAGGGGTTATTTTAGCGATGGCAGTATGGGAGTTAAGAGATTGGGCATAATCAACATTATTCTAACGCTAATTGAAGATATGATTTTAGCGGCAATACCTGCGGTGGGGTTTGCAATGGTATTTAATGTACCGTTACGTGCATTAAAATATTGTGCGTTGTTAGGTGCAATAGGGCATGGCTCTCGTACGGTATTAATGATAAGTGGTATGAATATTGAGTGGGCAAGCTTTTGTGCCGCTATTCTAGTCGGTTGTATAGGTATTCAATGGTCACGCTGGTGGCTAGCTCATCCAAAAGTTTTCACTGTTGCAGCAATTATTCCTATGTTTCCTGGGATCAATGCTTATGTTGCGATGATCTCAGTGGTGAAGTTAACTCAAATAGGCTATAGCGAAGAAATTTTTGAAGCTTTAGTGACTAATTTTCTTAAAGCTTCATTTATTGTGGGTGCTCTTTCTATTGGGCTATCTTTACCGGGATTGTGGTTATATCGTAAACGTCCCAGTGTATAAATGCTTTATACCGCATGTTGTAGCGAATTTAATGTAATATCCAGTTCGTTTTTACCAGAAATAATAATTTGAATTCTTAATTTATTTTCTGACTCTAAATTAGCATGCGCTTTAACATCTTCATTGTTCGCATGCTTTTTGGTTATTTCCACGAGCTCATTCATTAAATTCAGCATATTCTCATTCATTTTATCTATTCCATTAAAATACCAATCTTTAAACCATAGCAAAGATGTTTTTACACAATGACATGAATAGCGCCTTTTTCTAGCACTTTTCATTTGTATTGTTTTAGTAAATCCATCAAAAAATGAATTAAAAAGATATCTTCAAATAAATAAAAAAGGTATGGTAAGCGCAAATAAAAATAAGATTATTAGTTGGTTATTTAATAATAAATCTTATTAGGTTTAATAAAAGAGAGTATAAGGTAGATAGCACTTTGAGAAAAATATTACACTATATTGTTTTAGCGTTAGGTTTATTTATTATTACGCTAAATGTATCCGCACAGGCACCGGAAAATTTCACTAAAGCAAAACAGCTAGCCAGAGAACGCATTTATTATGATCAAAATCAAAACAACCAAGGTACGCTGTATTGTGGTTGTCATTGGGAGTGGGTAGGAAAATCAGGGGGACGTGTTAATTTAGCCAGTTGTGGTTATCAAGTGAGGGCACAAGCCACCCGAGCTTCACGTATTGAATGGGAACATATCGTCCCTGCTTGGGTTTTTGGTCATCAACGTCAATGCTGGCAAAATGGTGGGCGAGCTAACTGTGTTAAAAACGATCCTATTTTTGGCAAAATTGAGGCTGATTTACATAATCTAGCACCTTCGATTGGAGAGGTGAATGGTGATCGCAGTAATTTTAGCTTTGGTCAATTATCATCTCAAGCGCCTTATCAATATGGCCAGTGTCGCAGTCGGGTCGATTTTGCTTCTCGCACCTTTGAGCCTCGTAATGAGGTGAAAGGTCAAGTTGCACGTGTCTATTTCTACTTACATGATCGTTATAACCTCTCAATGTCACGTCAACAACAACAGCTTTTTATGGCATGGGATAAAGCTTACCCACCAACACCGTGGGAAAGAGAGCGAGATAATCGAATTGCTAACATTGTTGGGCATCATAATCCCTTTGTTACGGGACAAATGAAGTGGCAGTTAGGACATAAAAATAGTGGTGCAGGATTAACTGCAACATATCGTCCTACAACTGACAAAATAGAAATGCCTAAAGCGCCCACAGTCCCCCAAGATGAGCAGATCAAAGGTAATCTAAATAGTAAAATTTATCATTTTTCACACTGTACTGGTTATAGAACCATGTCAGATAAAAATGCGGTATATTTTAAAACCGAAAATGAAGCAACTAAAGCGGGTTACCGATTAGCGAATAACTGTAAAGCGCTTTAGTCTAGATCTGTTATATCCAGCGTCGAACGTGGCGGCAATATTGTCGCCACGCTTGTGGAAACCGCTCACTTAATATTTTCTCTTCTTGCACAATAGTATAGCGATCGGTAATAAAGTAGAAGGCAAGCGCAGCCCCTAAAAATCCCCAGTTACCAAAAATAAAAAACAGCCCAATACTAATATCGAGAAAGCCAAGGTACATAGGATTTCTACTTATTTTATATGGACCTGTGGTGACTAACTGGCGCGGTGTCTGGTGAGGGTTAGGAGATGTATTATGTTTGATAAAAAAGTAAAGGCAGAAAAATAGCCAAATCCCTGAAGTGATGATCGTTAGGGCACCTAAATAGAAAAAAACACCGGGTTTTATATTGCCTGAGTGTAGTTCAAAGCCAATAAATGGGATGCAATTGAGTAGCAGCCAATAAATAAAAGGTAATTTTAAAAAACGCATTTTATTCCCCTCAATAGCGCTCTTTGTTAGCAAAATGTTAACTTAATCGCGTTATTAATGACTTAAATATTGAAAAAATTTTTGTTCTGTCATTATACTGTCATAAAGCTTCGTTAATTTTCACTCTAACTCCATGATGGGGAATATGAATGACAGAAGCAATCAAAATTTTAAATCACCAAGACAAAGCTGGTAGCAACTGTGCATTGATGTTTAATGCTCAAGTTTGTGACCAGCTTTTTTGTTTTCTACAGCGCAATAGAGTCTGAGGGAGGCTCACCTTATTTTCTAGTCAAACAATGATTGATCTGATGACTTTTTGAGACTAACAAAGGTAAATACCATTATGAGTAGACAAAAAGCAGCAACACGTTTACGTAGAGAAAATAAACGTACATTACGTAAAGAGCAACGTAATGCCGCCCATCGAGATAATGTTATGGTTTTACCAGGATTTGGGGATCTAGAAACAATTGGTATGGCGAGAGAGAAACGTGATCAACGAACACTCTCTCCTCGTAATGAAGTACAGCGCCAATATATGAACGCTATTAAACATCAAAATTTAGTTTTTGCGACAGGGGAAGCGGGGTGTGGTAAAACGTTTTTAAGTGCAGCAATGGCTGCTGATGCCCTTATTAATAAAGAGATAGAGCGAATTATTGTTACTCGGCCTGTATTACAAGCTGATGAAGATTTAGGTTTTCTTCCTGGCGATATAGCAGAAAAATTCGCGCCTTATTTTCGTCCTGTCTATGATGTATTAGTTAAACGTTTAGGTGCCTCTTTTTTACAATATTGTTTACGGCCTGAAATCGGCAAAGTTGAAATAGCCCCATTTGCCTATATGCGAGGACGTACTTTTGAAAATGCATTTGTCATATTGGATGAAGCGCAAAATGTCACCATTAATCAAATGAAATTATTTTTAACGCGAATGGGAGAAAATGTGACAGTGATTGTTAACGGTGATATTACGCAATGCGATTTACCTGCCAATGTAAACTCAGGATTAGCTGATGCACTAAGTCGTTTTCAAGCTAATGATCGTGTTGGTGTCATTAAATTTAATGAAGAAGATTGTGTGCGTTCCAGTCTATGTCAGCATGTATTAGCAGCATATAGTGATTAAAATATTTCTTTAGCATAGCAATAAAAAAGGCAGCATATTAAATAAGAGTATTAATATGCTGCCGATAAAAAACATTCATGTTATTTAAATTACTATATGGCATACATGAGCATAATAGTATGTGGATAATATTACTTAAAATAATTAGGTATAAAATCCTATGCTAATAGGGGGTAAGAGAAGCGACTGTAAGAAAAAGGAGAATCAACACAGTAAGTAAATTATATAAATAGTTTACTCACTGTATTAAGATAGAAATTAATTAGCTATTAGGCTTTAGGATCAAGACCAAATCTATTTTCACCTCTAGTACCATCTAAACACATAAAAATAAACAGGATCAGTCCGCCAACGAAAGGAATAAATGATAATAAAACCATCCAACCAGATCTATCTTGATCATGAAAACGGCGCACTGTGACTGCAATATTAGGAATAATAGTTGCTAAAGAGTAGATACCGATAATAATCAAAGCAGCAAAGCCTGTGCCACTCATTTCACCAGTATAACTGTCGATAGAAGAAAACATGATCCCATATAACACGGCTAAAATAATGGTATTTACCACTATAAACATCCAATATTCTTTTCGGCGCGCACGGCCTGAAAAATTAGCGTAATTATTTTTAATAACCTCTAGGTACCAATTCATTTTTCATCCTTAATTCAATAGTAGAAATACATAGATTTAGGTTAATCTTTATTATTTTTTTTGCTCAGTCAAATTCTAATAATCAAAATAAGCAATTTAAAATAACAAGTCTATTATTCGCTATTGGTTTTTGAATTCTTCACTCTAAAAAGACAAATAAATTAAGTTTAATATGTTATTTCTAGATAATAAAGAGTAACGTCAAGCGGCGGTATAATAATTAAATTACTGTTCTGTTTCAATAATAATTAAATATTATTTTAGTGAAAACTTTTGATTGGCTTAATGGTTTATATTTTTTTGTTTGAATTGACTGTGTAAATTGGGTTTTATTTCTGTTATTTATTTAATTTTGATGAGTTGATAGTTTTTTTGTTTGTTTTGTCAGGAGTTGTATTAGGTGAATTATTGTTTATATAAGTTAAATATTAAAGATTTCTTCGCTATTATCATTCCTATAAAAAGGCAGCATATTAAATGAGGGTCTTAATATGCTGCCGGTACAGCCAACTCGTTTTATCTAAAATACGCTTAGCTTACATCTTCATTATCCATAACATGATGACGCTCTGCATGATAACCTTCTTCATTAAAGCCAAAACGCCAATAAGGGATAGCATAAATCTGTCCGCGCTCATAGCCTTTATCACGACGAATATAACGTCTTAGTGCACGGATAATTTTATCTTCTCCGGCGATCCAAAATGCCACATCTTCCTTTGGTAACGACCAAGAGATAAATTCATCAATCAGAGGCTGAGTTTGTGTTTCAACAGAGCCGACTAACCAAACAATTTCTAGTCCCTGAGGAGCATCAATAATTTGGCGATCTGATTCATTTTCTATGCGGATCACCGCTTTACCCTGTACATCGGGTGACATTGTTTCAATTAATGCCATTAAAGCGGGTAATGAGCTGGGATCGGCTGCCATATAGTAATGAGAAGCGGGAGCCAATAGGGGATCAGGCCCTCCGGGATTAGTAATGCCAATATAATCACCTACCTTGGCATTTAAAGCAAAATTAATGGCTGGACCTGCATCTTCATGAACCGCAAATTCAATATCAAGCTCTTTTAATTCAGGACGAATAGCTCGCACACTGTAAGTTCGCACTATCGCTCTTGGTTGGTTTTCAGGCCAACTAGGGCCTTTGTCAGTGAGTGTTGGAATTGTTGGTTTAGTTTGACCTTCTACAGGTAAAAATATTTTTAAATGGGCACCCCCTGTGTGACTTGGATAATTGTCCAAGTCATCGCTAGTAAAGGTAATAGAGCGCATGCCCGGCGTGATATCTACTATACGTTTTACTTGCACCAAACGAGGTGGTGCAGGACGATAAATATTCTTTTGTTGTGTGCTGTCTTGATTACTCACGTTTATCCAACCCATCTAAGCTATTTATTACTTGTTATATATTATCATTTACAATCAATAATGATAGTCATTATCACTATTAACTCTAATTTAGTAAAGCCATGAATAAGATTGACTTGTCGAAGCGTGATGTAGTTCAAATAAGATGTAAATAAAGAAATTAAAAATCAACAAATTAAAGCGCTTGTATTTTTATGAGGGAAGAGTCACTAACCGTAACGCGAGTTAAAAAGAGGAATTTTTTTAACTAATATAAAGCGGGAATTTATCCCGCTTTATTTTTGTATTACCTGATTGATTTTTTACTTTACTTTCATTCCCGCTGCCGTCATTAAAAAACGAAATAGCGAAGAAACGGCAAATAGCGCTAAAACACTACAAAACCAAATGGTAATTAACCAACCCCATTTCTTCAGTAATGAGGGTTTTGTTTCAGGGGTCGGATCAGTGGTAGCCTTCTTCATAATTGGTTTTTCCTCTGAATACGTAATAACTCCAGAATGTATAAACGAGAATAATGGGAATGATAAATAGCGCACCAACGAGCATAAAACCTTGGCTTTCCGGTGGTGCTGACGCATCGATAAAACTAATTGCCGGCGGTATAATATTTGGCCAGATACTAATCCCTAGCCCAGTAAAACCAAGAAATATAATCGCTAGAGAAGCAAAGAAAGGTAAGTAATGACCTTTTTTCTTTACTGCGCGAATAATCAACCAAGCGCTATATAACACTAGCAGTGGTACAGGTAAGAAAAAGAAAATATTGGGTAGTGAAAACCAACGTTCAGCAATCGCCGGTTGTGCTAATGGTGTCCATAAACTGACTACGGCTATCACTGCTAGCATAACGAACGTTAATGGCAAGATCACTTTATACAAACTCTGTTGTAAATGGCCTTGAGTTTTCATAATGAGCCAGCCACACCCTAACAGTGAGTAGGCAATGACTAGACCAAAGCCACAAAACAGGGCAAAGGGTGATAGCCAATCAAAATAGCTTCCTGCAAAAGTGCGGTCAATGATGGGTAAACCTTGAACAACACTACCGACGACTATACCTTGCATAAAGGTGGTTAATAGAGAGCCGACAATAAAGGCGTTATCCCAAAAAACTTTATGAGTATCATCGGCTTTAAAGCGAAATTCAAAAGCAACGCCCCTGAAAATAAGCGCAACTAGCATGATAGTTAAAGGCATGGCTAAAGCATCAAGGATCACTGAATACGCTAAAGGAAACGCACCAAAGAGCGCTGCACCACCTAAAACTAGCCATGTTTCATTGCCGTCCCATACCGGGGCGACAGTATTCATCATTAAATCGCGATCTTCTCTCTCTTTTATAAAAGGATAGAGCATGCCAATGCCGAGATCGAAGCCATCCATCACAATATACATTAATGTGCTAAATACGATGATGATGAACCAAATAACGGGTAAATCAATTCCCATCTTGAACCTCCGGCGCACCTTTGCGGATAAGTTTTAACATATAGGCATATCCAATTCCGAATACAGATCCATAAACGATTAAGAAAATCAGTAGGCTAATGCTCATATGCATTTCACCATGAGCAGATACCGCATCTCGTGTTCGTTGTATCCCATACACAACCCAAGGTTGTCGACCTACTTCTGTAGTAAACCAACCCGCTAAAATGGCAATTAATCCTGAAGGTGCCATTAGAAAAGTGAATCGCAAGAAGAGGTTAGATTGATATAATTTTTTCTTGTAACGTAACCATGTGCCCCATACACCCACTAAAATCATCAGTATGCCAAGGCCGACCATAATACGAAATGACCAAAAAACAATCAGTGAATTTGGCCTATCATCTTTAGGAAATTCTTTTAGTGCTGGTACTTGTTTATCTAAACTATGAGTTAATATCAGGCTACCCAAATAAGGAATTTGAAGAGCATATTTGGTTTTTTCTTCATCCATATCCGGTATACCAAATAGAATTAACGGTGTAGCCTCACCAGGATTATTTTGCCAATGCCCTTCAATCGCGGCAATTTTGGCGGGTTGATGTTTTAACGTATTTAAACCATGCATATCACCAATAAGTGCTTGAATAGGCGCTAAGATTAAGATAATCCATATAGACATCGAGAGCATCTTCTTCATTGCAGAGGTTTTGTTGCCTTTTAATAAATGCCATGAAGCCGAGGCGGCAATAAAGAATGCCGAAGCAAGAAATGCAGCAACGCCCATATGAGCAAGACGATAAGGGAAGGAAGGATTAAAAATAACCGCTAGCCAATCAACGGGAACCACTTGATTGTTGACGATTTCGAATCCCTGTGGTGTTTGCATCCAACTGTTGGAGGCTAAAATCCAAAATGTTGACATTAATGTACCCAATGCCACCATGCAAGTGGCGAAAAAGTGTAATTTTTCACCTACTTTGTTCCAGCCAAATAACATCACACCTAGAAATCCAGCTTCTAAGAAGAATGCTGTAAGTACTTCATAAGTCAATAGAGGGCCGGTGATAGAGCCGGCAAAATCGGAGAAAAAGCTCCAATTAGTACCGAACTGATATGCCATAACGAGACCAGAGACGACGCCCATAGCAAAGTTAACAGCGAATATTTTTGACCAAAAATGGAATAGCGCTAAATAATCCTTATTGCGAGTTTTTAGCCATAAGCCTTCCAAGACAGCTAAGAAGCTGGCTAGCCCTATAGTAATTGCGGGGAAGATAATATGGAAAGAAACGGTAAACGCAAATTGGATACGCGCCAAATCAAAGGCACTTAACCCAAACATAAACAACCTCATTATTTTGATATACAAATCGCGCTGATCTGTAAATAGCAGGTAAATCGTGTGGATAAGTAGACCATATGACAGTAAACTATAATAGTGACAATAAGTTTAAAAATGACTATAACAGTTTGAGGGTGAATAGGTAAATATGACTCGATATGAACAGCTTGCGGCACAGATACGCCAACAAATTGAAGATAATATTTGGCAATCAGGCGATCGTTTACCCTCATTACGGGATACGGTTAAACAATCAGGTTTAAGTTTAATGACCGTTTTACAATCTTATCAACTGTTAGAAAGTCAAGGGTGGATCACCGCTCGTCCGCAATCAGGTTATTATGTTGCACATCGCAATACAGGTTTTGCTCAAGTAACTGCCAGCAAAGGGCTACATATGAGTGAAAATGTTGAGATAAGCGCCTCTATATTCAATGTTCTTCAAGCCTGTAAAGATCCCAATATCATTCCGTTCGGTTCCGCCTTTCCAGATCCCAGTTTATTCATTCAACCTAAATTAAGCCGAGCATTAGCCTCTGCCGCTAGACATTTAGCCCCTCAAAGTTCAGTGATTAATTTACCTCCTGGTAATGAAAAACTACGTCGTAATATAGCCCAACGCTATGCACTGCAAGGTATTCATGTATCGCCTGACGATATTGTGATCACCGCAGGTGCGATGGAATCATTAAGTTTTAGTTTACAAGCTGTTACTGAGCCAGGAGATTGGGTTGTCATAGAATCTCCTGCTTTTTATGGCGCATTACAGGCGATAGAGCGTTTACGATTAAAAGCGATTGCCATCAAAACCGATCCGGTGACAGGCATTTGTTTAGATGAGTTAGAGAAGGTGGTAGAACAATACGACATTAAAGCGTGTTGGTTGATGAGTCATTGCCAAAATCCATTAGGTGGCACTATGCCTGATGAAAATAAAATCAGACTAGTAGAAATTTTAGCGGCAAAACAGATAACCTTAATTGAAGATGATGTCTATGGTGAACTGTATAATAGTCCAAAAGCGCCAATGCCTGTGAAAGGCTTTGATAAATCCAATAGCGTATTGCACTGCGCTTCTTTTTCTAAATGTTTAGCGCCAGGATTTCGAGTCGGGTGGGTCGCAGCCGGAAAACATGCGACTAAAATACAGCAGTTACAAATGATGAGTACTGTATCAGCGAGTATGCCAACACAACAAGCTATTGCTGACTATTTATCACAAGGGGGTTATGACGGGCATCTACGTCGCTTAAGATTATTATTAGAGCAGAGACGTTATCGTATGTTACAGGCCATACAAACGCATTTACCTAAAGATGTTAAAGTGAATATTCCTGTCGGAGGCTATTTCCTATGGTTAGAATTCGAGCCAAGCTTTGATGCTAATACATTGTACCATTTTGCTCTCGAAAGAGGGGTGAGTATTGCACCAGGTGCTATGTTTTCGACCAGTTCACAGTTTAATCATGCTTTTCGTTTAAACTCTTCTTTTCAATGGAATAGTCAGACTGAAAAAGGAATGCAAATTATTGGTGAAGGGTGTCGAAAATTACGTCGTAAATAGCACATTAGCGTACGTATTCATCAGTTAAATGGTCATATTGCACGGCATTGAGCAAATATCACTATAAAGTGATGCTAGCCCTCTAATTAAGGGCTAAATTAACGGCTGCAAAGGTAAGTAAACTGCCGGCAATGCCATCATTATAACGGCGTCCTTTATCACTTAATCCGCCTTTTAAACCAATATAAGCGAAAATCGTACCTAAAAAGCCATAGATAAATAGACAAATAGTGATAAATATCCCAGATAAAAGCAGAGATTGCATAGCGATATCATTCTGGTTATTGATAAAATTTGGTAAAATAGCCAGATAGACGAGTAAGCCTTTGGGATTAAGAAAACTCGTTAAAAAGCCCTTGCGAAAGAGATGTGTTTTTTTATCTGCATGTAGTGCGAGTTGGCCTTTTTGGCATGCAGATATCAGCATTTTGATTGCTAAGTAGGTAATATAAATCACACCTAGCCACTTTAGTAGATAAAAGAAAATGGGAGAAGTTGCCATTATCGTTGCAAGACCCAAAGCACTAAGAATAGCATGTGTGATATAACCTGAAATGACACCGATATTGGCAAACCACGCTGATTTTATTCCTCCCGCTAATCCTTGTGAGGAGATAAAAAGAATATCGGGGCCAGGTGTGCAAATTAAAGGCAGTACTGTAAGGGCAAAGAATAACAAAGTGTTAAATTCCATCTTTTTCACCTGATTGAGCAATTGAAGAAAATATCGTTTTTGCTGTGCAATTTAGCTGAAAAATTATATGATATTTTCGTAAAAATCGGGTTGCTTTGTTGCTAACAAAAATAATTAATTGGCAATAAAATTCCACAAATAGAACTAAGGTTAATCTTTGATGTCAATAAAATTGGATAAGATAGACAAGCATATTTTGCAAGTGTTACAGCGCGATGGCAAAATTCAAAACATCGAACTGGCAAAAGAAGTGGGACTCTCACCATCTCCTTGTTTACGTCGTGTACGTTTACTTGAAGAGTCAGGTGTGATCACGCGTTATGTTGCCGTATTAGATGGTAGTAAAGTTGATGCAGGATTATCTTTATTTGCGCGAATTTGGTTCAGAGCACAAGATGCTGAAACTATTGAAGAATTTGTAAAGGCGATAAAAGTATTACCCGAAGTGGTTGAATGCCATCTAATGGCGGGAGAATGTGATGCACTTATTCGCATTGTGACAAAAGATCTCGCCACTTATCGCCGTTTTCACGCTGATTATTTAACACAAATTCCTAGCATTCAAAGCATAAAAACAGAAGTACCCATGGAGACGGTAAAAGTGAGTTTTGCTTTACCATTGCAGTAATACTCTATTTGGTGAAGGTAATAATCATCCAATAGAAATTATGTTATTAAGCGTCTTTTAAGGACTGAGCTCTGCATTCAACAGGACTCAGTCCTTTTTCTTTTATTATTTATGGGCGTAAAAAAACTTGAGGTTGAGATAACTCAGGATGAGTATTAACACTGACCTCGGCGCCATACCATTTTTCAATATTCTCAGCGGTGAGTACATCTTGAGGTGTACCTTCGCAAACTAATTTTCCCTGATGCAGTAATAAAATACGATCAGCATAAAGGGAGGCGAGGTTGAGATCGTGCAGAACACAACACACCATCAAATTTTGCGTTTTGACCAGTTGCTTTAATAAACGCAAACTTTGTTGCTGGTGGTAGAGGTCAAGTGCCGATGTGGGTTCATCAAGAAATAGCGCAACATTCTCAGGTGTCGGTTGCCAAAGTTGAGCAAGCACTCTAGCAAGTTGCACTCTTTGTTGCTCTCCACCTGATAATTGACGGTAATCTCTTGTTTTAAGCTTTAAACAATTGGTTTGTAATAGCGCGGTTTCTATTGCGATTTGTTTATGTTTTTGCCCATGTGGCGCTCTTCCCATAGCGACGACTTCTTCTACAGAAAAAGAGAATGATAGCTGGCTGTTTTGTCGCATAACAGCACGGTTTTGCGCTAATAATTGACTATTCCACTGTGAGTAAGTTTTCCCTTTAAAAAAACATTCTCCTTGTGTCGGGGGAGTATAGCCGGTCAATAAACGTAATAATGATGATTTCCCAGCACCATTCGGACCAATGATTGTGACAAGCTCACCGGTATTAAGTGCAATAGAAACATCCTCAAGAATAGTTTTATTGCCGATTTTATAGCTCAAGTTATTGCCATATAATAATGGAGTGTGTTGATTTTCCATCATGACATGCGTCCTGCTGGTTGTCGTAAAATAAGCCAAAGAAAATAAGGTCCACCAAGAAGTCCGGTAATAAGTCCTACAGGAATTTCCGCAGGGGATACCAAGGTTCTTGACAGGGTATCTGCGGCTAATAAGAGCATTGCTCCCCCTAATAGGGTGGCCGGTAATAACCAAATATGGTTACTGCCTAATCGCATACGAATAAGGTGGGGCACCACAAGACCAACAAACCCAATAACACCACTTAATGCAACGGCACAACCGATTAAAATGGCACTGAGTAGTAGTAAAATAAATTTTGTTTTTCTTACATTTAACCCTAAATAATGTGCTTCTTCATCACCGAGTTGTAATAGGTTAAGTTTATGACCTTGCCAACAGGCTAATGCACTAATGGGAATAATCACGAGAGTTGCAATCGCCAAGGTGTTCCAGTCTATTTTACTTAAAGAGCCCATCATCCATAGTGAAAATTGGCGCAGTTGCTGATCTGTGCTGATATAGCTCAATACACCAATAAAAGACATACAAAGTGCATTAATGGCAATTCCCGCTAGGAGCAATCTTGCCAAGTTACCATCACTTAATTGATGCAATGAAAAAATAATCATTGCCACTATTAAGCCGCCAATAAAGGCGGCAATAATATGACTGTAGAAAGAAAATACGGATAAAAAAGAGAAGGGCAAAATAATCACAATAGCGACCATTAGCGCAGCACCACTGCTAATACCTAGTAATCCAGGATCGGCAAGTGAGTTTCTAAATAGTCCTTGCATGATGGTGCCTGATATGGCTAAAGCGCCACCGACGAGAATAGCTAATAGTACTCGAGGTAAACGAATATCAAGCCAAATTTGCCACTCTATATCATCAAAAGAGCGATCCCATAAAGTACTAAATGAGAGTGCTAGCGGGCCGCTATTAACAGAAATAAGCGTAATGATGGTAAATAAGATGAGTAAAATGGCAATACTCATCCACGGTGAGCGAAAACGAGACATTATTGCTCCAATGCTTGACGAATTTGTTGCATAACTTTGGGGGTTGATAAGGTAAAGCCTAATAAACCCATATCATCAACAACGATATAGCGCTTATTTTTACCTGCGGGGGTGTACTTTATGCCGGGCAAGTCCCACAGTTTTTCGATACCTCCAATACCTTTTATTCCCTCTTTAGTGACCAACAAAATATCAGGCTGGCTGGCAATAACCCCTTCTTGTGACAGTAAGCGGTAACTACTAAAACCTTGCATAGCATTTTTTCCGCCTACCAGTGTGATAATCGTATCTGCAGCAGTATTTTGACCGGCAGCCATAGGGGCAACACCACCATGGCTCATGATATAAATAATTTTTTTATCAATAGGCGTCGTGGCAATTTGATTAATAGATTGAGTGAGCTTTTCTTTTAATTGCTGACTCTCTGTTTCTTTTTGTAAGAGGGTTGCAATGGCATCGATTTTTTCATTAATGGCTTCTAATGAACGTGTACCCGTAATAGTTTCAACAGGTACACCTGCTTTTTCGATACGACGTAATGCAAAAGAAGGGCGAGCTAATTCGCTAGCAATAATCAGCGTCGGTTTAACCGAAAGAATACCTTCAGGATTGAGCATGCGCATATAACCCACATCGGGTAATGATTTAACTTGCTCTGGTACTAAACTCGTACTATCTCTAGCAATGACCTGATCGCCTGCACCTAATGCAAAAACAATTTCAGTAATATCACCACCAATAGTGACAATACGTTGTTTAGCGAGGCTGGTGAATGTCATCAAACTACACAGGATCAAAAGAAGCCATTTTTTCATTGAGCTATCCTTCTATTAAGCTATTTTAGCAAGAGCGTTGAGTTGCTCACGCCATTGTTGTTGTTCTTTTGTTCCCTCAGTGCGTTGTCCATAGAGCTGAGCAATCTGTTGACCTTTGCTATCAAATAGTTCAAGACTTGTGACAAAACCATCTTGGGTTGGCTTACGAGTGATCCAGCTTTCCACAATTTCGCTCTCAATTAAATGCAGTGTAAATGCAGGATTAAAAATGTTAATCCATACTTGTTCACTATTTTCAAATTGATGAGGTACTAAACGATCAATTTTACCGGTAAAGATCTGTACACAACCTCGATTTCCCACGAAAATCATAATTTCATTTTGTACTTCTTTCGCCAGTGCTAATAATGTTTTTAAGGCACTATTATCTACTTGATAAGCTAAATCATCACTGACCGCTTTGAACGCTTGCTGGCGACTGAGATTATTTTCTTGCAGGATTTTAAAGAATTGATGAACGTCAGTCATCGAGCGCCATTGCTGTTCTAACTGTTGTGCTAATGCCGTTGTTACCGGTGCATCAGTAAAAGGTTTAGCGGGGGTAATCTCTAATACGGGATTTTCTGGTGATAAATAAGTATCGATTAAGGTATTCCATGCATCCATATTAGTATTATCAGTGGTATACACTTTATGGAGAGAATCACCATGAAGATCAAAGAATTGAATACTATGACGAATACCACGAGCCGTCTCTTCGGTTAATGCAAAGATACTTGCCCAATGAGAGAAGAAAAAGCGTAAATCGAGGGCTCGAGGGTTTAAGATCAATCCTGCATGATCGTTAAAACGAGCATTGGTATATTCACCAAGATGTTCATGAACCGCAATTTCATTACGAGTAATGGCTTTCACTTCGCCTACGGTTGCGAGAGCGGTTAAAATATCACGAACATCACCATGTAAGCGTTTAGCATCGTGCCCAACACGCGCGTGAGTAAGCTCAGCTTCACTTACATTAAGGTAAGTTGCTAAATCACGCGCATAAGATGCTTTTTTTTCATTTTTTGCTTGCAGGTAGCTCTCATAAAGAGGTTTAGTCACGGAAACTCCTATTGTTTCGTTTATTTTATTGTTAATTACCATTGATAACTCACCAGTACTTTTGCATTGCGCCCCTCTTGAGGAATACCCGCAGAAGAGTAGTATTTTTTATCAAATGCATTACCCAGTACCAGTGAGGTTGTTAGCCCTGTTAATGAAGCACTACCTTCATAACGGAGGTAGAAATCATTGACACCATAACCCGCTTGTTGGCGATTGGTCGGGCGATTAAAGCGATCATGTTTTGTAAAATCTGTTTTTTTAGTAAATTGTCCCACCCAACCTACGGAAAAATCACTATTGGGTACGGGAATATCGAGGCGACTGGTTAATGTATCTGGCTCAATAGAGGTAATAGAGGCATTACTGGCATTATCTTTTCCTTTTGTATGGTTATAAGCCAAATCCCAACTAAAGAACTTCGATTGATAATTCATCTCGATATCCCAACCCCAAATAGTTGCTCTTGGAATATTCGTCGATTGTGTATATCCCTGAAAAATAGCGACATCTGTATCAATATAATCTTTTGCACGCGTATTGAAATGGGCAGCTTTAATTTTCAGATTATCATTATTAGATAATAAGTCGTCGAATTGAAAACCGAACCCGTATTCAGTTGTTGAATTGGTTTCGGGCTTTAAATTAGGGTTAGGGCGCCAGTAATTGGTTGGTGCTCCGGGGAATGGGGCATCAAAATGTTTAGCATCGTTATACATCTCGCCAATTGTTGGTGCTCTAAAAGCTTGAGCATAAGAGGTATAAAGCATTAACCAATCTGTGGGTGTAATACTAACGGCTCCTTTTGATGACCATTTATCAGCGCTGATGTCATCATAACGATCATTTTGACTGCTATATTTATCAAACCTTGTACCGACGATGAATGAAATGGGTACATCACGTAAAGTCATTTCATCTTGTAACCAGCCTGACATAAAACGAATATCTGCTTTAGGGAAGCTTTCGGCATTTGCACTGGGTGATTGCTTTTGCTTATAGATCTCACCGCCATAAGTTAAAGCGTGAGCAGCAAAGGGGTAGGTGGCTAATTGAGTGCGATTTTCAAGTTTAATGCCATAGGTTTTTTGCTCTCTACCTTCAAATCCTTTTTGTTGTGTTTTCGCATTAATATCTACCTCGCTGTAATAGGCTTGTGTTTTTAGGTTAATCCATGACATATCACTAGGATGATATTGATAGGTTAACTGTGCATCTTTTTGTGTTGTAGTACGATTTGTCGCTACATTAGCCGGTGTTGGGTTATTGGCGAGTTGTGGATCCTTAGGCTGTTGTGCGTTGTTATGATAATAGCGTAATTGGCCACTTAACGTATTGCTATCATCAATAAACCAACGTCCTTTAGATAATAAGTTAATGATTGTTTCATCGTTTTGCGCACGATAACCGCCTCCATAGCGAGTTGTACCTTTATCACGAGCGGAGAGGGCGAGTAATCCATCGAAATTGTCTTGTTGACCAAAAGCGGTAATGCCAAATCCTTGGCTCTGTTGTGCCGTATTACCAAGGGCTGTAACACGCACACCACCATGTTCATTTTTTGCAAGCAAGTCGCTGGCATCAACGGTATCATATGCCACAACCCCACCGAGGGCGCCGCTTCCATATAAAAGTGCTGAAGGGCCACGAACCACTTCAACTTGTTTAATGAGTAGAGGATCGACAAAAATACTGTCAATATGACCTGTATCAGTACCTTGGCGTATGCCATCTACTAGTGTCAAAACACCGTTACTACTGTAGCCACGCATACTAATAGTTTCACCGTTTGTGCGGCCAGCTCCTGATATTGAAATGCCCGGTATATGACGCAACAACTCCGTGGCACTTCCAGCCGTTTCTGTCAAAGCACTGTTATTTTTTATGACGGTCGACATCATTGGTAATGTAAAGCTATCTCGCTCGTTACCTGTTGCATAAACCGTTATTATTTGTGTGTTTCTCTCCCCGCTATTTTTTTCTCCATAGATTTGATTTTTATTTTCAGCGAATGCACTGCTAATCGCTGTTGCAACAACTAAAACACTCACCTTTATGCATCGCGATGATTGAGACATACAGGTTGATCTCCGTTATTAAAATGGGCTGCTAAACTCAACAGCCCGTTATGATAAAAATCATTGCTCTTTTTATTGTTTACCAGCGATAACTGACAGACATTTTGATATTTCTAGCTTCTTGAGGTACGCCTACCGTTGAGTAATACACTTTGTTGAATGCATTATCGAGTACCAATGAGGCTTGTATATCTTTATTATTGGATTGATAGTTGACTGCAAAACTATGCACACCATAGCCAGGGTATTGCTGAAGATCTTCTTTTAATCGAGTAGTCACTTCCTCTGAACCAGGGTATTTATGTGTGCCTTTTTTGGCCGTTGGACCGGCAAATTTTCCTGACCAAGCAACAGAAAATGGTGTTTTGATAATGGGTACATTTATAAAAGCGGTTAATGTTTCAGGACGCACCATTGAAATAGTCTCTAGAGACGACAGTTCCAAGGTTTTAGTTTGATTGTAATTTACCCCCATAGCGATGTATGGATGAGAATATAGCAATCTTAAATCAAAGCCGTGAATAAGCGCTTTAGGCAAGTTAACTGATTGAAATAATAAAGGTTCACGAGCATCTTTAATGGGAGATAACGCAATATGACTATTTTTTAATTGGATAGGCTTACGACTATGATACCATTGTTGATAAGTAATGTGGTCAATCGATTCAGTGCTGTAATATGAAGCTTTAATGTTTAGCTGGTCATTGGTAAAAAGCAACGCATTTTTTTGTAAATTGATACCATGTTCCCATGTTCTATTCGTCTCTGGTTCTAATGTGGAATTTGGAACCCAACGAGCATCATAGCTTTTCTTATTAAAAGGGGAAATTATAGTGAAATGTACTGAGTCATTATACATTTCGCTTAAAGTCGGCGCCCTAAAGGCAACAGAATAAGAAGAATAGATCTGTAACCATTTGGTCAGTGTGAGACGTAACGCAATATTTTTAGAAATATTTTGATATGTTTCTTGATATTTGTCGGCGGAGGTCATGTCTCCTTTTTTATTTAAGTCTTTGTAGTAATCTAAAGTTTTACTGTTATCAGGGACATTTTGATAATAGTTGTAACGAAGACCCGCAATTAAAGTAATGGGTAATAGAGGTGTATCGAACGTGTTATGAACCCAACCTGAGGCATTATCCATATGTGATAAAGGGAAATTTTTAGCCTTATTATTCGATACCATCTTCTGTTTTTCAGCATCAATGCCGATAATCACAGATTGAGTCAACCTATCTTGAAAGTAATTTAAATTAAAGGCGTTTTCTACTTTCATACCATAGGTATATTGGGTACGTTTTTCAGAATTACCTAGCACACTTTCTATGTCTGGATATATTTCTTTGCGTGTATCCGTCAGAAACGTATGCGCAATTTTAAACTGAGAATAATAAAGTTGAGTGCTCAGATCGAGCCAATCATAATTATTTGGATTTAAATGATAGGTGAGTGAGATATCATTTTGTTTGGTGGCTCGATACATATTATTACTGTCTCTTTTTCCAAACCCTCCCATTCGATTTAAAACTTCTCTTTGCTCTCCTGCATTATTATATTGACGGGCAGAAAAAATAACGGTTTGTTCCTCTGTAGGGTAAACATAGGCTTTTGCAAAATAATTTTTGATACGTTCGTGGTTATTTAATATTGAGTCATCAGCAATACGTATCGGGCCACGCTCTCTTTGGCTATAAGCCAATAACCCTTCCACTAACTGATGTCTACCTGCGATCACACCACCATAAGAAAAATGTTTATCCGCAGAAGAGAATGAGCTAAATAATTTAGCACCAAGATTTTTATTGGCGTCTAATAATTCATTTGGATGGAGAGTTGAGAACGAAACAACGCCACCTAGCGCGCCACTTCCATGTTTAACCGAAGAGCCACCATGTTTGACTTTAACGCGCGAAATAAGCGAGGGTTCAATAAAAAGGCCACCAAGCTTGTTCATAGTATTATCAATAGGTTGATGAATACCATCCACAAAGATTTTGACACCTCTTTGATCGTAACCACGCATCATAATATTGCCACCATTGGCGATCCCCGTTCCTGATACGGTGATCCCCGGGATTTGTTTTAACAATTGCCCCGTGGTAGATGCGGTTTGAGCTTGTGCTGAACGGGTATCGACGACAGATTGAAAATCCGTTATTTGATTGTCTTGTTGCCCGATAACAGTCAATGTATCTGTCTCTACTTTTTCAATATGAGCAAAAGTAGTCGGCGCGTATAACAGACAAATTGCTGTAGCTAATGTGGAGTATTTGAAATTTCTTTTCAGCATAGACATACCATTAATATCCATAAAAGTCCTTGTATATGGAGTGAATTAGCTGGCTGCCTAGCAAAATAGGTGGCTTGCGAAAAGGGATTAAATAATTATTTTGTTAGGATAAGTTTTCCTGTTTTTGTTTGGCGTAACTGATACAACTCTCCGTTATGTTGAATATAAACCACGCCCGATTTACCCAGTAATTCTATGCTATTTATAGATTGAATGACTGGGGAGCTTGTTTCACGTGTTATCGATGAATCGTTTAAATTATGAACATTTTTATTCATTTCAATAGCAATACTGATAGAGGTTATGATTATGATAATCATTATCGTTATCAGAATATTTTAGACAAGCTTTTTTTAACGTAAACGTCTAAATTTAAGATGATTAGTAACAAAAGAACAACAAAAATAGGGTGTTAGAATAAAAATCATACAGTTGATTAGCGTGGGAGAAGATAAAGCTTAATCTTAATGAAGATGGATAACGACTTTTTGTGTAAGTTAAAAAGGAGAGGTAAAACTCTCCTTTTTGGCGATATTATTTAAATCGACTTTCAACCGCTTGAGCTAATAATTCCAGTAATTGTTCGGTATCTTCCCAACTGAGACAAGGATCAGTGATCGATTGTCCATAGGTCAGCCCCTTATCTGCTGTGACTTTCTGTGATCCCTCTTGTAAAAAGCTTTCTGCCATAACACCGACAATAGCTTGTGAACCATCCGTAATTTGTTGAGCGACATTGCGTGCAACTTCAAGTTGGCGACGATGAATTTTTTCACAATTACCATGGCTAAAATCGATGACCAAGTGTTCAGGTAAATCAAGTTGTTTCAGTGCATCAACAGCATCTGCTACATCACTGGCATGATAATTAGGCTTTTTACCGCCACGCATAATAATATGACCGTAGGGATTCCCGCTGGTTTGGTAAATTGTCATACGTCCCGTTTTATCAGGTGATAAAAAGGTGTGACTAGCACGAGCGGCACGAATGGCATCTATCGCAATGCGTATATTACCGTCAGTGCCATTTTTAAATCCTACAGGGCAAGAGAGGGCGGAGGCCATTTCACGGTGAACTTGACTCTCTGTTGTTCTTGCCCCGATAGCCCCCCAACTGATTAAATCTGCAATATATTGCCCCGTGACCATATCAAGAAATTCAGTGGCTGTGGGGAGTCCTAATGCGTTGATCTCAATTAGCAGTTTCCTTGCAATACGAATGCCTTCATTAACATTACAAGAGTTATCAAGGAAAGGATCAGAAATAAGGCCTTTCCAACCAATAACGGTACGCGGTTTTTCAAAATAGGTTCTCATCACGATTTCTAGACGGTCATGAAAACGCGCTTTTTGTTGATTTAGTTTTGTTGCGTACTCTTTAGCCGCCTTGGGATCATGTATAGAGCAAGGGCCAATAATAACTAATAGTCGTTTATCTTCACCAGTGAGAATAGCTTCAATGCGTTGACGGGCAGAAGTGATATTACTGATAATCTCTTGTGAGATGGGTAACTCATTAGCTAACGTTTTCGGCGTTACTAGGCTGGCTAAAGCCTTTGTCCGTAATTCGTCTGTTTTTAACATAATTTATCTCAATAAAAATACAGGGTAAGTCTACCCAGTGATTAAGATCACAATAAACGAAATTCAGCTAATTTCAACACTGTTATTGGTGAAAAATAAATAAAAAATGACTTACTGTCTCTAGAACATTCTTCTGGCTAATCCCATAGAATCAATTACCTTAGTGGAAATTTCTTCAACAGAGTAGTTTGTCGTATTTAGGTAAGGAATGTTATTTTTCCTAAATAGCGCTTCAACTTCCGCTAATTCAATACGACATTGACGAATAGATGCATAACGACTGTTTTCACGACGTTCGCTACGGATAGCAGCAAGGCGTTCTGGAGCAATGGTTAAGCCAAACAATTTATGTTGATACTCTTTTAATTCAGGAGGCAATTTTAAAAAATCCATATCATCAGCAGTAAAAGGGTAATTAGCCGCTTGAATGCCAAATTGCATCGCTAAATATAAACTGGTAGGGGTTTTACCGCAGCGTGAGACACCGATTAAGATCACTTGCGCTTGGTCGAGATTGCGTAAAGAGATCCCATCATCATGAGATAAAGTGTATTCAATAGCAGCAATTCGAGCATCATATTTGCTGAGATTTTTTTCTGTTAAACCGTGCGTTTTATTTAATTGAGGTAGCGCTTGAACGCCAATTTCTTTTTCTAAGGGGAGAACTAATGACTGCACAATATCCTGACAGAATCCTTCACTACTATTTATTATTCGTTTTACGTCAGGACTAATAATAGAGTAGAAAACCAGAGGCTTGGCGCCACTTTTTTTATAAATTTCATTAATCTTATTTTTTATTTCTTCCGCTCTTTCTACAGAAGATACAAAAGGTAAGGTATAGCTTTTCATTTTTAATGGGAATTGTGAGAGTACCGCATGGCCTAAGACTTCTGCGGTAATAGCGGTGCCGTCAGAGATAAAAAAAACAGTTCTATCAACAAGTTCATTATTATCACAGTTAATTGAATTCAAACTTAATATCATTCCTCTCACCTTTTTTTTAGCTGAATTAGCAATTCAGACAATATTATCTATAGTATTTTTAGTGATTATAAAGGATAAAAAAATAAAGTTTTCTGGTTGATCGATTCACCTTTCTATATTCTCCATAACATTGTGATAGGCTTATTTATGTTGTCGTTTTGACAGCGGGTTTTTCTTTTTTTTCTCTCTCTCATTTGTTTAAAAAAGGATTGTTCTCAATGTCCAGCAATAGCCTCACCCCGTGCAATGTACTTTGGTATAACCAATTGGGTATGAATGACGTTGATCGTGTTGGTGGGAAAAATGCTTCCCTCGGTGAAATGATCACTAATCTTGCGGAACTGGGTGTGTCTGTTCCTAATGGATTTGCCACCACAGCGCAAGCGTTTAATGATTTTCTGGAACAAAGTGGTATTAATCAGCGTATTTATGAGCTGCTCGATAGTATTGATGTTGATGATGTTAATCAATTAGCACAAGCGGGTAACCAAATTCGCCAATGGGTGATTGATACACCTTTTACCCCTCAGTTTGAGAAAGATATTCGTGATGCTTATCAGACCTTAAGTGAAGGTGAATCTGAAGCCTCATTTGCAGTACGATCATCAGCAACCGCTGAAGATATGCCTGATGCTTCTTTTGCCGGCCAACAAGAGACATTTTTAAACGTTCAAGGTATCGATGCAATTTTAGTTGCGATTAAACACGTGTTTGCTTCACTGTTTAATGATCGCGCAATCTCTTATCGTGTTCACCAAGGCTATGATCACCGCGGTGTTGCTTTATCTGCAGGTGTCCAACGTATGGTTCGCTCTGATTTAGCTTCATCAGGGGTGATGTTTACTATTGATACTGAATCAGGCTTTGATCAAGTAGTCTTTATTACCTCTGCTTATGGTTTAGGGGAAATGGTGGTTCAGGGGGCGGTTAACCCAGATGAATTCTATGTTCATAAACCAACTTTGGCGAAAGGTTTACCGGCAATTGTGCGCCGTAACCTAGGCTCTAAAAAGATCCAAATGGTTTATGCCGATAGCATTGAGCATGGTAAACAAGTCCGTATTGAAGATACGCCAGAAGCATTGCGCAATCGTTTCTCTTTAACTGATGATGAAGTGCAAGAGCTAGCAAAACAAGCGGTATTGATTGAACAACATTATGGACGTCCAATGGATATCGAGTGGGCTAAAGATGGTCATAATGGTCGTCTATATATTGTTCAAGCGCGTCCAGAAACAGTTCGTTCTAACCAACAAGTTATGGAACGCTATCAGTTAAATGAAACAGGCACTGTGATTGTAGAAGGTCGTGCAATTGGTCATCGTATTGGTAGTGGTACGGTTAAGGTTATCCATAACTTAAGTGAGATGGATAGAATAGAGGCGGGTGATGTGTTGGTCACCGATATGACAGATCCTGATTGGGAGCCTATCATGAAAAAAGCCTCTGCGATTGTGACTAATCGTGGTGGAAGAACATGTCATGCGGCAATTATTGCTCGTGAATTAGGTATTCCAGCAGTGGTAGGTTGTGGCGATGCGACGGAGTGTATTAGCGAAGGGCAAGTGGTCACCGTCTCTTGTGCTGAAGGGGATACCGGATTTGTTTATGATGGGAAACTCGATTTTTCTATTCAAAGCTCCGCAATCGATAACATGCCAGAACTTGGCTTAAAAATCATGATGAACGTCGGTAATCCTGATCGCGCCTTTGACTTTGCTGGGTTACCAAATGATGGGGTAGGCCTTGCGCGTTTAGAGTTTATTATCAACCGTATGATTGGTGTGCATCCTCGCGCTTTACTCGAATACGAAGATCAAACAGATGCACTAAAAGCTGAAATTGATGAAATGATGGCGGGTTATGCATCACCTGTTGAATATTATATTGGTAAATTAACCGAAGGTATCGCAACACTCGCTGCAGCATTCTGGCCAAAACGTGTCATTGTTCGCTTGTCTGATTTTAAATCAAATGAGTATGCAAACTTAGTCGGTGGCGATCGCTATGAGCCTGATGAAGAAAACCCTATGTTAGGTTTCCGTGGTGCGGGTCGTTACGTATCGGATGATTTCCGTCGTTGTTTTGCACTCGAGTGTGAAGCAGTGAAACGTGTGCGTAATGAGATGGGATTAACTAACGTGGAAGTGATGATCCCATTTGTACGTACGGTGCGCCAAGCAGAAGAAGTGATAGATGAGTTAGCACGTAATGGTTTAAAACGTGGTGAGAATGGCTTAAAAGTGATTATGATGTGTGAAATTCCATCCAATGCTTTATTAGCCGATCAATTCTTGGCTCATTTTGATGGTTTCTCTATCGGCTCTAATGATATGACTCAGTTAACATTGGGCTTAGATCGTGATTCTGGTGTCGTCTCATCACTGTTTGATGAACGTAATGATGCGGTAAAAGCGCTATTATCTATGGCAATTCAATCAGCGAAACGTCAAGGTAAATATGTCGGGATCTGCGGACAGGGCCCTTCTGACCATGAAGATTTTGCACAATGGTTAATGGAAGAGGGTATTGATAGCTTATCTTTAAACCCAGATACCGTTATTAAAACCTGGGTGAAATTAGCACAACAATAATTATATTATTATTGAATAATTAAAAGCTCACAAAATAATGTGAGCTTTTTTTATACTATTTATAAATAATAGATAAAAAAAAAGCCTATCATGGGCTGACAGGCAAAGACTACACACAGCAATATTTTATATACTTTGGTCTCGCCTTTTAATCTATTAATAAAATAGGCAAAACCATTAATTAAATGAAACATTCGTTTCGATGAGATTTATATTAAGAGAAATGAGTTAATTATTCTCTAAGAATTATCTCAATCAAAAAAATATTAGGATATTAAGAAGTGAATATAACTCGCTGGTAGCAAACAGGTTTAAAAAAATAAGAATTGTTTCAAATTGTAAATTTCAAGATATAAAAATAATAAAATACTCATAAATTGATAATCTTTATTAAAGTTTTAAGTAATACTTATAAAGCATGTAAGTGTTGATACTTACATGCTTTTATATTATTTACTCTTTTTCTATAAAGTTTTTATTCATAAATTCTACAGTTTCTGTTAAATCTGGATCGGGTTTAGGAACTTCATTGATCCACGCATTCAATAAACTGTGTGCTACGGCTAATACAACAGGGCCAATAAACAGACCAATCATACCGAGTGTTAAAATACCACCGATAACACCGGTCAAAATCAGTACCATAGGTAGGTCAGCTCCCATTTTGATGAGGAATGGACGTAGTACACCATCCATCGTCGCCACAATCCCACCCCAAATGATCATGACGATACCCCATGTAGTATCACCGGTCCAAAATAGCCATAGAATAGAAGGAACCAGAACGAACAAAGGTCCTAATTGCGCAAGGCAGCAAATAAACATCAATACCGTTAATACTGTGGCATAAGGCACACCCGAAATACCTAAGCCAATACCACCAATAACGGCTTGGATCAGCGCAGTTAACACCACACCCAGCGCCACCGCGCGAATTGACATGGAGGCTAATAAAATGGCTGCATCACCCCGTTGTCCGGCAAGACGCACGGCAAAATGGCGTAACCAAGCAACAACATTTTCACCTTGTAAAAAGAGTAATCCTGAAAAAAGTAACATGACAACTAAGTGAAGCGCAAAACGGCCAATATTTAAGGCTTGTGCAAAGAACCAATTTGCTGCTTGTCCAATATAGGGTTGGATCTTCGCCATTAAGGCATTACCACCAGAAACGAGAATAGAGTGCCAAGTTTCATAGAGCGTATTACCAACCATGGGGATCTCTTTCAACCATAGCAGTTGTGGTGGTTGAATATCTGAAGGTGATTTTGCTAGTTCAATCAATGGAGCACTGTTGTCAATAACACTACTAATTAACAAAATAATCGGAATGACGAAAATCAGTAATATTAAAATCATCATGATCATGGTTGATAGCCAGCGATATTTTACTCGTTTTTCTAAAATAATGAGTAAAGGCCAAGTGGCAACCACTATCATGCCAGCCCAAATAAAACCAACGATAAAAGGATTCAGGATCCAAAAACTACCGATAATAAAAAAAGAAATAAAAAGAACGGTGAATAAAATTTTGGGTATATCTGTATGGATCTGCGGTTTTTCCATGATTTTAAATCCCTACACGAATAAAATGCTAAAAGCAGATGAATAAACATGGCAAATATCATGTTGTTTATGTCACTACGCAATTTGCCAGAATTGTATGATAAGGTGAACAGGTATCGGTCTGAAAGTGCAAATTCAAATTATTGCACCTCTTGGCATACATTGAGATAGTTTTAATAAAGCAATGTGGATAAATTAGATTAAAGAGCTATAACAAATGATCCCACGTATATCGCAAGCACCGCAAGTCAGTGAACTCACAACCGAATTTTTAAATACACTCCGACAAAATGGTTTTACAGGTGATATATCGAGCACTTATGCCGATAGACTCACTATGGCAACAGATAACAGTATTTATCAGTTGCTACCACAGGCGGTTATTTTTCCTCGTTCTACAGCGGATGTGACTATTGTAGCACGTTTAGTGGATGAACCTCGTTTTCATTCCCTCTCTCTTACACCAAGAGGTGGCGGAACCGGCACTAATGGTCAAGCGTTAACCGAGGGTATCGTGGTGGATTTATCTCGTTATATGAAACGTATTATTGAGATAAACCCAGAACAGCGATGGGTAAAGGTAGAAGCCGGTGTGATAAAAGATGAACTTAATCTGTTTTTAAAACCCTATGGTTTCTTTTTTGCGCCAGAACTGTCTACCAGTAATCGTGCGACATTAGGGGGAATGATCAATACCGATGCTTCAGGGCAAGGCTCTATGGTATATGGCAAAACCTCCGATCATGTATTAGGCGTCAGAGCCGTTTTGCTAGGCGGAGAATTGCTTGAAACTCGCGCGATGGACAGCGCTTTAGCTGAAACTATTGCGAAAGAAGATTCTGCTGTTGGTCGGATATATCAAACGGTATTATCCCGTTGCAAAGCACAACGTCAGCTTATTCTCGAAAAATTCCCTAAACTGAATCGCTTTTTAACGGGCTATGATTTACGCCATGTGTTTAGCGATGACATGAAGCATTTTGATCTTACGCGTATTCTAACCGGCTCAGAAGGGACTTTGGCCTTTATTACCGAGGCAACACTCGATATTACCCCCATTCCAAAGCAGCGCAGTTTAGTGAATGTGAAGTATGACTCATTTGATTCCGCATTGCGTAACGCGCCGTTTTTAGTAAAAGCAAAGGCGCTTTCTGTTGAAACTGTTGACTCCAAAGTATTAAACCTTGCTCGAGAAGATATTGTCTGGCATTCCGTTAATGCATTGATTACGGATGTGCCCGATAAAGATATGCAAGGGCTAAATATTGTTGAGTTTGCCGGTGATGATAAAACACTGATTGCCTCACAAGTGGAGGATTTATGTCAGCGCTTAGATAAGCTGATGAATAATGGCGAAGGGGGCGTTATCGGTTATCAGGTATGTGATAATCTCGCCGATATTAACCGTATTTATGCCATGCGTAAAAAAGCAGTAGGGCTATTAGGTAATGCTAAAGGGCATGCTAAACCCATTCCTTTTGTTGAAGATACTTGTGTGCCACCAGAGCATTTAGCGGATTATATTACTGAATTTAGGGCATTACTTGATAGTTATCAGCTCAATTACGGTATGTTTGGTCATGTTGATGCTGGCGTATTGCATGTGAGACCTGCTTTAGATATGTGTGATCCGCAACAAGAACAACTCATGAAAACCATTTCTGATGAAATTGTTGCATTAACGGCGAAATATGGTGGCTTACTATGGGGGGAGCATGGAAAAGGCTTTAGAGCGCAATATAGTCCAGAATTCTTTGGCGAAACCCTTTATCACGAATTACGTCAAATAAAAACGGTGTTCGATCCTCGAAATAGACTTAACCCAGGGAAAATATGTCCTCCTCTCGAGGTTGAGGCGCCAATGAAACAGGTCGATGCTATTAAACGCGGCACATTTGATCGCACCATTCCTGTATCGGTTCGCGAAGATTTTCGCGGTGCATTAGAGTGTAATGGTAATGGATTATGTTTTAACTTTGATGTTAAAAGTCCAATGTGTCCTTCTATGAAAATAACTGGACAACGTATTCATTCACCTAAAGGCAGAGCGACATTAGTCAGAGAGTGGTTACGTCTACTTACAGAGCAAGGAGTAAGCCCTCAGCAGTTAGAAACAAGTCTTACAAATAACAAACCTAGCTTACGGGGACTGATTGAAAAAACACGCAATACATGGAAAGCTAAACGTGGAGAATATGATTTCTCTCATGAGGTAAAAATAGCAATGAATGGTTGTTTAGCTTGTAAAGCGTGCTCTACACAATGCCCGATTAAAATTGATGTACCATCATTTAGAGCCAAATTTACTCAGTTATATCATCAACGCTATTTACGTCCGTTAAAAGATCATATTGTGGCAAATGTCGAACTCACCACACCGTTAATGGCAAAAGTACCAAGTCTGTTTAATTTCTTTATTAAGCAACCATTGGTGCAATCGTTGAGTAAACGTACTATTGGTATGGTAGATCTGCCTCTATTGTCATCTCCGACATTAAAGCAGCAGTTAGCTGGACATAGCGCGTTAACGATGACCTTGGAAGAGTTAGAGCAGTTATCAGAAAAGCAACGAAGCCATTATGTTATCGTGGTACAAGATCCATTTACCAGTTATTACGATGCTAAAGTAGTTGCTGACTTTATTAAATTGATTGAAAAAATTGGTTTTAAACCTGTGCTATTGCCTTTTTCACCTAACGGAAAAGCACAGCATATTAAGGGATTTTTACAGCAATTTAGTAAAACTGCACAAAAAACAGCAACGATGCTTAATCGAGTTGCACAGTTGTCCATTCCAATGGTAGGAGTCGACCCCGCTTTAGTCCTTTGCTACCGCGATGAATATCGGGAGATATTAGGGGATAAACGCGGTAACTTTAAGGTTCAACTGGTTCATGAGTGGCTAAATCAGTTAGTCAGTGAGCCGATTGAGATCTGCGAAGATGCTGAAAAATGGTATCTTTTTAGTCATTGTACTGAGTCAACGGCATTACCGCAAAGTATGCAACAGTGGCAAGCGATATTCCAACGTTATGGTCAACCACTTGAAGTGGTAACTACGGGGTGCTGTGGTATGGCGGGCACTTATGGGCATGAAGTGAATAACTATAAAAATTCATTGGGAATTTATCAACTGTCATGGGGAAATGCATTGAAAACACTCCCTACAGCACGTTGCTTGTGTACCGGATATTCTTGTCGTAGCCAAGTAAAACGTATTGATAATATTGAGTTAAAACATCCACTACAGGCGCTTTTGGAGATTATGCAATGATATGGAAACGAAAAACAACATTAGGACAACTTAATCATATTAGCCCAAATAATATGGTGGGGCACCTTGGTATAGAACTCACCGCACTGGGTGAGGACTATCTTGAAGGCACCATGCCAGTAGATCAGCGTACTAAACAGCCTTTTGGTTTATTACATGGTGGCGCCTCTGTGGTATTAGCTGAAACCTTAGGGTCAATTGCTGGCTATTTATGCACAGAAGGTGAACAAAAAGTGGTGGGTTTAGAAATTAATGCCAACCATATGCGAGCAGTAAAAGAAGGGGTTGTAAAAGGTGTCTGTAAACCTATTCATTTAGGTCGTACACATCAAGTATGGTCAATAGAAATTTTTGATGACGCTGACCGTAAAGTCTGTATTTCACGTTTAACAACTGCGGTTATTGTTTAATTCGTTAATCAATAATAAACGCCTAAGGTTATTATTTCACTTTAGGCGTTTTTTATTTATTGAAATGAGGTCATGTGAAAAAATTATCTTTATTTAAGTTTAAATTTTAATGATAATTATTATCTTCATTATTATTAATAGTAAGAAAAAATGACATCAACCATTCTAAATTATAAAAGCGTTTTTATTTTAATCGGTAGTTTATTACTTACAGCATGTGATAACGAATCAACTCACAATAAGAGTGAAGAGATAATAAATTATCCTGTACGTACTATGTCGGGGTTTAATATCGCGTATCCAACTTCATTCTCATTAAATAGAGATGATACAGAACACTATTTTCAATTATTACCTGATCATGTCCAAGATGTCACATCACAGATGTTAGTTTATCAAGCCAAACCAGTATGTCAGTTATCAGAAGTTCGTTTAGTTTATTTTAAACTTGACGATATGATGAGCTATGATATTGATTCAGGAGCACAGGGTATCGTTGATAATATTTCCACTATTGATGGCATGAAAGAAACTTCAACAACAATAAAGCCTTTCACAGTGTCAGAAATGCCAGCTCGACAAATTTTCTTTGAAGGAAAGTTGTCTAATCAAAAAGTGAGCTATGAAGGGGTATTAATTGCGGATACTAACACAAATCGTGTATGGCAATTACAATTTATTGCTGAAAATAAAAGTAATAATAATCAAGAAGTTATTGATTGCACTAATAGGTATGTGAATTCAATTAGTATCAATCAATAAGTCATAAAAGCACACAATACAATAAGAAGTTATCACAAAAGTGGTGCTATCTTACCTATCAGTATAAGCATAAAAAGAAAATATTTTGCGATTATCAATTGTTGATTTTTTATGCTTTTTCTCTACATTTCAGTGACAAAGGTATAAAATGTATTTGCTTTGCAACTTTTATGCGTATTGTGCGAAATAAAGGAATTTAAAAAAGTTTTATTTTTGTAATGAAAAAAGATAAAAATTGTTACATTTCAATTTATTAAGCGCTATATTTAACAATTAAAAAGCAAAAAAAGAGCAATTTTTAAACGATTTTATAATATCCTTTCAAAAGACAGGGTTGAAGTGATAAGGGTTATCATTACCATTAGAGTCAGGAAAGATATTAATCTCCTTTCGAAATGAGGTCAGTAATGACAAACAATGTTGAAACTTTTTCTCTAAATGATACTGCTTGGCAAGGCATTGTGCTGACTGATAGTGCAGCGAAACATATTTGCCAATTAGTGGAGAAAAACCCTGAAAGTCAGGGACTTTCCTTAAGTATTAAGCCATCAGGTTGTACGGGCTATGGTTATGTTATTGAGCTTGCTGCAGGCCCCTCAGAGGACGATCTTGTCTATGAACATAATGGTGCCAAGTTATTTGTTGCATTAAAAGCCATGCCATTCATTGATGGTTTAGTTGTTGATTATGTCCGTGAAGGACTTAATCAGATGTTTAAATTTAATAATCCTAAAGCTCAGAACGTCTGCGGATGTGGTGAGAGCTTTGGGGTATAACATAGTGAAGTCAGATTATGTCTCAGAGCAATGTTGAAATTGGTGATGAAGTTCAAGGCTGGCTCAGTGATCATCACTATAAAGAAGGGTTCTATACCGATATCTCAACCGATACGTTAGATAAAGGGTTGAATGAAGCGGTTGTGCGAGCTATTTCAGCTAAAAGAAATGAGCCAGAGTGGATGCTAGAGTTTCGTCTTGATGCTTATCGTCATTGGCTAGAGATGGAAGAGCCTCATTGGCTAAAAGCAGATTATCCATCGCTGAATTATCAAGATTATAGTTATTATTCAGCGCCATCTTGCGGTGCTTGTTGTGCCAATGGCAGTTGTGCTAGTGGTAACAATGAAGCAGTCTCAACACAAGAAACCCAAGATTATTTAACTAAAGAAGTTGAAGACGCATTTAATCAGTTAGGCGTGCCAGTAAGAGAAGGGCAGTCAGTGGCTGTAGATGCCATTTTTGACTCAGTATCGGTTTCTACCACTTATCGTGAAGAGCTAGCTAAACATGGTGTTATTTTCTGCTCCTTCGGTGAAGCGATTCAAGAATATCCCGAATTAGTACGCCAATATTTAGGTACAGTTGTTTCTAGCCACGATAACTATTTTGCGGCACTTAATGCGGCGGTCGCTTCTGATGGTACCTTTGTTTATATTCCTAAAGGTGTTCGCTGCCCTATGGAATTATCCACCTATTTTCGTATTAATGCGGCACAAACAGGCCAATTTGAACGTACGATTTTAATTGCGGATGAAGGAAGTTACGTCAGTTACATCGAAGGGTGTTCAGCACCTGTACGTGATAGCTATCAGCTTCATGCTGCCGTTGTTGAAGTTATCATTCATAAAGATGCCGAAGTGAAATATTCCACGGTACAAAACTGGTTCTCTGGCGGTGATAGCGAAGGCGGAATTCTTAACTTCGTCACTAAGCGAGCCCTTTGTGAAGGTGAGAACGCTAAAATGTCGTGGACTCAATCTGAAACAGGTTCAGCGATCACTTGGAAATACCCAAGTGTTATCTTAAAAGGAGATAATTCAACGGCTGAATTTTTCTCAGTGGCACTGACCAATGGTAACCAACAAGCCGACACGGGAACCAAGATGATCCACATCGGTAAAAATACCAAATCGACTATTATTTCTAAGGGTATTTCTGCGGGTAAAAGTCAAAATAGTTATCGCGGTTTGGTGAAAGTGTTACCTGGTGCGCAGAATGCACGTAACTACACACAATGTGACTCAATGTTAATTGGCACAGAGTGTGGTGCTCACACCTTCCCTTATGTTGAAGTCATGAATAACTCAGCACAATTAGAGCATGAAGCGACAACGTCACGTATTGGTGAAGATCAGTTATTTTACTGCCGTCAACGTGGATTAAGTGAAGACGATGCAATCTCAATGATTGTCAATGGATTTTGTAAGGACGTGTTCTCAGAATTACCGCTGGAATTTGCTGTAGAAGCACAAAAATTATTAGCAATCAGCTTAGAACATAGCGTTGGTTAACCATTAACCAAATTCTGGGTATAAAAATACCGAAGGCATATATTATGTTAGATATTAAAAATTTACATGTCAGTGTTGAAGGCAATGAAATTCTTAAAGGATTAGATTTGCAAGTACGTGCCGGCGAAGTGCACGCTATCATGGGGCCAAACGGTTCTGGTAAAAGTACATTATCCGCAACCTTAGCAGGTCGCGAAGAGTATGAAGTTGATGAAGGTAGTGTGACTTTTAAAAACAAAGATCTACTGGAATTAGAGCCTGAAGAGCGAGCGGGTGAAGGTATCTTTATGGCGTTTCAATATCCGGTAGAGATCCCCGGTGTCAGTAACCAGTTTTTCTTACAATCCTCAGTCAATGCGGTAAGAGAATATCGAGGCCAAGAGCCGTTAGATCGCTTTGATTTTGAAGATTTTATTGAAGGTAAAATCAAACTATTGGATATGCCTCAAGATTTGTTAACTCGTTCTGTTAACGTAGGTTTTTCCGGTGGTGAGAAAAAACGTAACGATATTTTGCAAATGGCTGCCCTTGAACCTGAACTGTGTATCTTAGATGAAACCGACTCAGGACTTGATATCGATGCGTTAAAAATTGTCGCTAATGGTGTCAATAGCTTACGTGATGGTAAACGCGCCTTTATCGTGGTGACTCACTATCAACGTATCCTTGATTATATTAAACCTGATTATGTGCATGTGCTTTACCAAGGAAAAATCATTAAATCAGGTGATTTTTCATTAGCACAAAAATTGGAGGAACAAGGTTATGGCTGGCTTATTGACCCTCAATGAGAAACGTGAAAAACAGCATCAAGTAGAACAGCGTAATCAACAGGCATTAAAACAATTCTCTGCGCTATATCAACAGCGTAAAGGGGAAGATAATTTAAATGCACGTAATCACTGGCTACAAGTGGAAAAAGTGGGTTTTCCAGCTTATCGACACGAAGATTGGCATTATACGCCATTAGATGAGACGCTCAGTCAGCAATATCAAATGTTGCCACCTTTTGAGGTACAAGATTTAATTGAGCAACGGGCACTCTCATTTGATTGCTACCGTATCGTGATGGTTAATGGTGCATTTTCACCGGCTGAAAGTAGTCAAGATTTTGGTCCATACCAAGTGACATTACTGGATAACCAAAGTGAATTACCGCAAGCCATTAATGGTGAAGTGTTCTTGCATTTAGTTGAAAGTTTAGCGCAACAGCCGCTATTCATTACCTTGAAAAAAGGCGTAGTGGCAGATAAACCGCTTTATATCCTTAATATTACACAAGGTCATGCAGGGCAAGAAGTTAACAGTGCTAACTATCGTTTCCATCTTGATGTTGGCGCTAATGCTCAGATGCAAGTGATTGAACACTATATTAGCAGTGATGGTGAAAACCGCCATTTTACTGGGGCGAGATTAACCGCCACTATTGGTGATAATGCCTCGTTCAACCATATTAAACTTGGTTTTGAAAATGACATTAGCCAACATTTTGCCCATAACGATTTAAGCATTGGGCGAGATGCTCGTGTTAATAGTTACGCATTCTTGTTGGGGAATAAACTGAGTCGTCATCATACTAGCGCTGCACTGACGGGTGAGAACAGTGAGCTATCAATGAATAGTGTGGTATTACCCAAAGCGAACGAAATTGCCGATACTCGTACTTGGCTCGTGCATGGTGAGAAAAATTGCCTAAGCCGTCAATTACATAAAAGTATTGCAATGGATGCAGGGAAAGCCGTATTTAATGGCATGATCACAGTCACCCCTCAAGCGCTGAAAACAGATGGTCAAATGACCAATAACAACTTGTTATTAGGTGATAAAGCACAAATTGATACTAAGCCACAACTTGAGATCTATGCTGATGATGTGAAATGTAGTCATGGTGCAACGGTTGGGCGTATTGATGATGAGCAACTATTTTATCTACGTTCACGAGGTATTGCGTTAAGTGAAGCTCGCAAAATGATCATTCATGCATTTGCTGCCGAATTAACAGAATCATTAGAAAATAGTGTGATCAAAACTCATGTTCTAGAGAGAATAAATCAACGCTTATCAGAGGTATAAAAAGGCATGATGACACATTCCATTGAAAAAGCGCGGGATGACTTTCCTATTCTCTCCCAACAGGTGAAAGAAAAACCTTTAGTCTATCTCGACAGTGCCGCAAGTGCGCAAAAACCCGCTTGTGTCATGGAGCGTGAAAAACAGTTTGCCTTAACACAATATGCCGCGGTTCACCGTGGCATTCACACATTAAGTGCAAACGCCACCACCTTAGTGGAGAATGTTCGTAAGCAAGCAGCACATTTCTTAGGTGCAAAGAGCGAAGAAGAAATCGTTTTTGTAAAAGGAACGACAGAAGGGATCAATTTAGTCGCTTACAGTTATAGCCATCGTTTCCTAAATGATGGTGATAACATTATCATTACTGAAATGGAACACCACGCGAATATAGTGCCGTGGTATATGTTAGCAAAACAGTATGGTTTTCATGTCCGTGTTATTCCTCTGCTTGCTAATGGGCAACTCGATTTAGCGCAATTACCCCAATTAATTGATAACAGAACTAAGTTACTGGCGATCACTCATCAGTCTAATGTACTGGGAACCGTCAATCCTATTGCTGAAATTATTTGCCAAGCTAGAGAGTATTCGGCTCAGCAAGGGGGCGAGTTACATATTTTAGTTGATGGGGCACAAAGTGCGATGCATCAAGCTATCAATGTTAGTGCGTTAGATTGTGATTTTTTTGTATGTAGTGGTCATAAACTTTATGGTCCGACAGGGATTGGCTTGCTATATGGCAAAAAAGCGCTACTTGATGAATTACCTCCATGGGAAGGGGGTGGCGCTATGATAAAACATGTGCATATCAATGGTGATATTACCTACGCGGATGCGCCGTGGCGATTTGAAGCTGGAACGCCTAATATTATCGGTATCATTGGCTTAGGGGCAGCATTGGAATATCTTGCTCAATTTGGTATGGATAAGATTGCTGCATATGAAAATAGCTTAATGCAATATGCACAACAACAATTAACCAAAGTAAAATCATTAACGCTTTATGGTAATGAAGCGCGTCAAGGTGTGATAGCATTTAATTTAGGTAAGCATCACGCTTATGATGTGGGGACTTTTCTTGATAACTATGGTATTGCTATTCGTACGGGTCATCACTGTGCGATGCCAATTATGGACTATTATCAGGTTCCTGCCATGTGTCGCGCTTCGTTGGGATTGTACAACAATAAAGCGGATATTGATGCACTGGTTAATGCGTTGTTACGCATTGAAAAACTATTAGGCTAACAATTAAAAAAGAGGTTATTCATGGCAATTGCGGCTTTGCCTGATGAAGCAAAATTATTACGCAATTTTTCTCGTTGTCAGGATTGGGAGCAACGTTATCTTTATATGATGGAGCTAGGAGAACGCTTACCACCATTAACAGATGAACAACGAACGGCGGCTAATTTTATTGAAGGTTGTCAGAGCCAAGTCTGGATAGCGGTTGAATTAGATGAGCATAAGCAGCTGATTTTAGCCGGTGATAGCGATGCAGGTATTGTTAAAGGATTAGTGGCATTAGTGATTATTCTTTTTCAAGGTAAAACGGTAGAGCAAGCTCTCGCCACTGATGTTAACCACTATTTCTCGACATTAGCACTAGAAAGTCATTTGACGCCATCTCGTACTCAAGGGTTACACGCTATGGTAACACGGTTAATGAAACGCTTTTCGGAATACACTGTAGCATAAATGTTACCCGATCCCATATTAATGTTCTAAACTGACTTATTATATGATAATCATAACGATGAGAATGTTATCATGATAATAGTCAGTTTATTTTATTGCTAACACACGGGATCAACAATGAAGAAATGGTTAACCTTATTGGGTGCATCGCTGTTAGGGATGAGCAGTCACTTAACTTATGCACATGAATACCTGCTACCTACGGATGGCTCACGTATCATTGGGGAAAATGTTTCTTACACCGTTCCTGATGATAAACGTTCTTTAGAAACGATCGCTGCACAATATCAAGTGGGTTTGCTAAATATGATGGAAGCCAACCCAGGTATTGATCCTCTATTACCCGAAGCGGGCAAAACACTACAAATTCCCTTACAGATGATCTTACCTGATACCGTGCGTAAAGGTATTGTCATTAATCTGGCAGAATTGCGCCTCTATTACTATCCCAAAGAAGGGGGAACCGTTGATGTCTATCCTATCGGTATTGGCCAATTAGGGCGGGAAACGCCTGAAATGGTGACATCTGTTTCTCAATTGATTAAAGATCCGACTTGGACGCCGACAGCCAATATTCGTAAAAATTATGCGGCTAAGGGGATCACATTACCGGCAGTGGTACCAGCAGGGCCAGATAATCCAATGGGTGCATATGCGTTAAGATTAGCGCACAGTCGTGGTGAGTATCTTATTCATGGTACTAATGCCGATTTTGGTATTGGCTTAAGAGTGAGTTCTGGCTGTATTAGATTACGTCCTGATGATATTGAAACACTGTTTAATGTGGTACCCAAAGGCAGTCGGGTTCAAGTGATCAATAAACCAATTAAATTTACTGAGACTGCAGATGGTAAGCAATTTATTGAAGTGCACCAACCACTCTCACAAAATGAAGATGACGATCCTCAGACGATGCCCCTAACGTTTACTAAACAATTTACGGCTTGGTATGAAAGTGGCAAAGTGGATAAAGCAAAAGTGGATGCAGAAATTATTCGTCGTTCAGGTATACCGGTCGATGTAACCGCATATTGATGATAGATATTCAATGATGAAAAAAAGCAGATACTTCATAGGTATCTGCTTTTTATTATTAATTAAAGCTGACTTAACGTTTTCAGCTTATTAAGCAGTCAAATTATTTTTTATAAGTAGTTACTTGGTTATCTAGACGCTGATTAGCACGAGCTGCTTCATCATAAGCGGCTTTTGCTTGAGCGTTAGCTGATTGAACATCACTACTTAGTTGTTGAACTTGCGTATTTAAACGATTTACATCAGAAGAGATTTGGTCTAATTGTGCGTTGTTGCTAGAAGAACAACCTGCTAATAGGCCTGAAGCCAGAATTACCGCACCTAGTACAATTTTTGCTTTCATTGTGACAACCTCTATTATTAGTTTGTTTAAAGGAACAAGTAGCATTTTGTATGAAGCCACTAGTAAGTATGGCACAGTTATAAGAAAATACAGAATTTATTTATAACTAGCTATAACTACTTACTCTTTATATGACAATATGAAAAATAACCTACAACAAGCAAATAACCAGTATAAAAAATGCGTGTTATTTCACAAAAGATTTTTATTCGTAAAAGTCTGATATAAAAAAATTTTCTCCGTGCTAAACTATTCTAGTTTCTATCTAAAGCATTTTACAATGCCTCTTCCAAATTGACCTTAATAAAAACCGCGCTACTTTCATTTTTAAATGACTCAAGTGTGAACTTTTGAAAGTTTAAGTTGTTGTAGCCTCTGAAGAAAAAGATCCCCCGTTCTAAATCAGTTAGCGCCGTCCAGACAGAAAATTCACTAGTATGAAGTTTAGTTAGCGTATCATTACCTAATAGTGGATCAATGGTTGCATCTTTAGGGCGATCGAAGCGATTCATGATATGGGCAAGCTCAATAAGCTGTTTATCAGGATCAGAAACTTTGTGGTAATAGGTTGAATAATAAACTGCACGAATAAATCTATCTACAGAAGTATCTGAGCTAGGTAATGTTGCTAATGCAATACCACTATCAGGTTGGTTGATTTTAATACGACCTAATGTGCTACTGGAAACGTTGATATTAGAAAGATGAGTGTAGTTGTTTAAATTAGTTAAATGCCACGGGAAAATAGGGCCATTGGTCATGCAATAGGTAGGATTATCATAAATATGTAATTTACCATCTGAGACTTCGACAACAATACAATCACCGGTTTTATCATAAAATGCGTAATGGAAAGGGCTTGGTAAGTTACGTAACAATAATAGCTTTTGTGACCAAAAATGGGTTTGGGGGATAATCTCTTTTAACTCTTTAACCGTCGCATATTGTCCTAATGCCCACTCACCAATAGCAGCAATAGGAACAGAGCTTGCGTAATATTGGGGATCGAGATCATCTAACTTAGAGTTAGGTAGCATATTTAAGCTAAAAGAGAGTCCCTGACTATTTACACCTTCAAGTACATCTTTGGTACCCGATAAGTTAATAGGAGCGGTAATAGCCATAAAAGGATATTTAACGCTGTACTTTAATCCGGGGGTTCCATCAGGGGCATTTTGCTGAAAAGTATGACCTTGTGGATAATAAGCTAAGATAGACGTTGGCTCATCAGAAGAAAACTCCATTGTCCGACCATGATAAACACGTTTTTTCTTGTCAGTAATCGCAAGTGTTGTGCAAGCGAAGGGGTGTCGGTTATTTTCTATCATCTTTTTTTTGTTCCTTATTAAATCAAATCTAAATTAAATAATTATTAATTTTAAAACTTAGATTTAAAATTTTATTTACATTTATATTTTAAATTAAGTGTTATTACTTAATGCTATAAAGGTTATTTCTCATAATTCAAGTTTTATTATAGTACAAATATTTTATTCTAAATGTACATAAATAAATTAACATAAAAGCAAGTGGAATATTATTAATATTATTTAAAATCAATAGGTTGCTATTTGTTGTAGAGTGTTAAAGCTGATTTGATAAATATACTCTCATTGTTTTCATAAAATATAAAAAATTTTTCATTACTGGAATTATTAGACTATCTTTTAAAGTAGGTATTTAAAATCATTTAGTCACTAATGTAATAATAATTAGTAAGGGTAATTTCAAGATGAATAAAAAAACGCCAAGTTATAGCTCACTCGATGATGTTTATGCATCGGTTGATTTATCACAATCCTTACCGAAAACACATTTTCCGCAACAAGAGAGCCATCCTCGTCATGTTTTTGATGCTGTAAGGGATGAGCTGATGCTAGATGGCAATTCAAGACAAAATCTGGCCACATTTTGTCAAACCTGGGTAGATGATGAGATCCGTGATTTGATGAATTTATCTATCGATAAGAACATGATAGATAAAGATGAATATCCACAAACGGCAGAAATTGAAAACCGTTGTGTTCATATGCTTGCTGATTTATGGCACTCACCCGATCCACTCAATACCCTAGGTTGTTCAACCATTGGCTCCTCTGAAGCGGCAATGCTGGGGGGACTTGCATTAAAATGGCAATGGCGTAAAAAACGTCTTGCTGCTGGAAAAGCGACAGATAAACCTAATCTTATTTGTGGGCCAGTTCAAGTCTGTTGGCATAAATTTGCCCGTTATTTTGACGTTGAACTCAGAGAGATCCCGCTTGAAGGTGATCGCTTGATGATGAGTCCTGAAGAGGTCATTAAACGTGTTGATGAAAATACTATCGGTGTAGTGCCAACATTAGGGGTGACCTTCACCTGTACTTATGAGCCAGTAAAAGCGGTACATGATGCACTCGACCAACTACAAAAAGAGACCGGACTTGATATTCCTATTCATGTCGATGGTGCGAGTGGTGGCTTTTTAGCGCCTTTCTGTGCACCTGATTTAGAATGGGATTTCCGTTTACCGCGTGTTAAATCCATTAACTCATCAGGCCATAAGTTTGGTTTAGCGCCATTGGGCTCTGGTTGGGTAGTATGGCGTGAAGCCAAAGACTTACCGGAAGAGCTTATTTTTAATGTGAACTACCTTGGCGGTAATATGCCAACCTTTGCGCTTAATTTCTCACGTCCCGGTGGGCAAATTATTGCTCAATACTATAATTTCTTGCGTCTTGGCAGAGAAGGGTATGCGAAGATCCACAATGCCTGTTATCACACCGCGCAATACCTTGCTCGAGAAATTGAAAAGCTAGGGCCTTTTGAAATGATCTTCAGTGGTGATAGTCAAAAAGGAATACCTGCATTAGCGTGGAAACTGAAAAAAGAGGCTAAGGTAAGCTACTCCTTATATGACATCGCTGATAAATTGCGTAGCCGTGGCTGGCAAGTACCCGCTTATTCTATGCCTGCTGATCGCCAAGATTTAGTTATTCAACGTATTCTTGTTCGTCATGGTGTGAGTTTAGATTTGGCGACATTACTGATAGAAGATATGAAACGTACTCTCGATTATTTCGAAAAACATCCTGTGAGCACACCTTTATCTGAAGAAGACGGCGGTGGCTTTAACCACAGCTAAACAGGCTCTTTTATTTGGTAATAGGTTGGAGAATTAGACTCTTTTTCTCCAGCCTTGATTATTTGCACACCATTATTTCATTGTATACACGTAGGAGAATGAGCATGGCGACATCTGCAACAAGTTCTGCCTCAAAACAGCTCACGTTATTAGGTTTTTTTGCCATAACTGCATCCATGGTGATGGCGGTCTATGAGTATCCAACTTTTGCAACTTCCGGCTTTAGTCTAGTCTTTTTCTTATTACTAGGCGGTTTGTTGTGGTTTATTCCTGTTGCATTATGTGCAGCTGAAATGGCAACCGTTGAAGGATGGCAAGAAGGGGGCGTATTTGCTTGGGTATCTAATACGCTAGGGGAGCGCTGGGGATTTGCGGCGATCTCTTTTGGTTATTTACAAATAGCGATTGGTTTTATTCCAATGCTTTATTTCGTATTAGGAGCATTATCTTATATTCTTGATTGGCCTGAGTTAAATACCGATCCGCTCACCAAAACGATTGCCGCATTAGTGATTTTATGGGGATTAGCTTTAACTCAATTTGGCGGAACTAAATACACGGCTACTATTGCTAAATTAGGTTTCTTCGCGGGGATATTATTACCAGCAATCATTTTAGTGCTTTTAGCTATTAGTTATCTGGTCAGTGGTGCGCCTTTAGCAATAGAAATCAGCAGCAAAACCTTTTTCCCTGATTTTACTCAGATTGGTACTTTAGTGGTTTTTGTGGCCTTTATTTTAAGCTATATGGGCGTTGAAGCCTCAGCCACTCACGTCAACGAAATGAAAAATCCAGGCCGTGATTATCCACTTGCCATGTTTTTATTAATGATTGTGGCAATATGCTTAAGCTCTATTGGTGGTTTATCTGTTGCGGCAGTGATCCCTCATAACGAAATCAACTTATCTGCGGGGGTGGTTGAAACCTTTAGTGTTTTAGTCAGCCATTTTAGTAGCGGATTAGTTTGGGCGGTTAAAATTATTGCTGCACTATTATTGCTTGGCGTCTTGGCTGAAATTGCGTCGTGGATCGTTGGGCCTTCACGGGGAATGTTTGTGGCTGCACAACAAGGTATTCTTCCGCCAACACTGGCTAAAGTAAATAAAAATGGTGTACCGGTAGCTTTAGTGATCACTCAGCTAATTATTACTACTATTGCTATAGTGGTGCTGACTAACACCGGTGGTGGGGGCAATATGTCATTTCTTATTGCTTTAGCGCTGACGGTGGTGATTTATCTATGTAGCTACTTTATGCTGTTTATTGGCTATATGCATTTGGTTTGCAAGCAAGCTGATAAAAAACGTGCATTTAATATTCCCGGTGGTAAAGGTGTTAAATTATTAGTGGCCGTTGTCGGTCTGATTGTGTCTATTTTAGCTTTTGTTGTTTCATTCTTCCCACCTAGCTCTTTACCGGGTGGCAGCAGTGATACAACGTATGTTTCATTGCTAGTGGTAAGTTTTGTTATTATTTTTGCTTTACCTTTTATTATTTATGCGTGCTCTCGCAAAGGTAATAAAGCCAATGTATCGATGATCCACATTAAGAGTCATAATGCACCGAAAGGACACTTTTTTATCCATCCTCGTGCTCGTTCAACGCATTATTTAGTGCCAATAGATAAAACAGATCATGATAGTCAGCAACAGAAATAATCTCTTTGGCAGTAGTTCAATGTGATGTTTTTTATAAAAAAGTAGCGATAAAAAAGCCATCCGTTAAAACGGATGGCTTAAATTTTTTAATTACAAATTAGCTATAATCGAGTATTACAGAACGTGTACTGATGAAGTATTTGTCGTTCCACTATCAACCAGTGCACCTGTAACCATAACAACACGATCACCTGCATGGGCTAAGCCACTTGATAATGCTGCATCTTTACCGATACGGTAGAAGTCATCAGTAGAAGCAATTTTATTAACTAATTGTGTTGTCACACCTTTTACTAACAGTAATTGGCGTGCGGTCTCTTCATTATTTGTTAATGCTAAGATAGGCGCTGTTGGGAAATATTTACGGATAGAGCGCGCTGATTTACCGCCATAAGTTGCTACAACGATAAGAGGAGCATCTAATTTCTCCGCCATTTCTACAGCACCACGACAAACAGCTTCTGTTACACGTAATTTAGCACCTAATTGGTAAGACTCTAAACGTGATTTCATGATGCGATCAGTACGATCACAGATAGTCGCCATAATAGTCACAGCTTCTACTGGATATTTACCTTTCGCACTTTCACCGGATAGCATAACAGCATCAGTACCATCTAAAATAGCATTGGCAACGTCACCTGCTTCTGCACGAGTAGGGCGTGGATTTTTGATCATGGAATCTAACATCTGTGTTGCAGTGATAACCACTTTACGCGCAGCGTTACATTTTTCGATCATCATTTTTTGTGCGAAGATAACTTCTTCAACAGGGATCTCAACACCTAAGTCACCACGTGCAACCATGATACCGTCAGAAGCTTCTAAAATTTCGTCAAAGTTATTTAAACCTTCTTGGTTTTCAATTTTAGAGATGATCATGATGTTTTCGCCACCGTGTGCTTTTAAGTGAGCACGCATCTCTTCAACATCTGAACGTTTACGAATAAAAGAAGCGGCAACAAAGTCAACGCCTTGTTCGCAACCAAAGATAAGATCTTGTTTATCTTTTTCTGCTAATGCCGGTAAGCCGATAGAAACACCTGGTAAGTTAACGCCTTTATTTTCGCCTAAATCACCGTTGTTAAGTACTTCACATACCACTTCAGTATCAGTGACTTTAATGACTTTCATACCGATAAGGCCGTCATCGACTAATACGGTATTGCCGACAGTTAAGTCTCTTGCGAAACCGTCATAAGTGACCGCAACGCGATCTTTATTACCAACAACGGAAGTATCTGTTGTAAAGGTAAAAGTCTGACCTGCAACTAAAGAGACATCGTTACCACCTTCTAATTTAATGGTGCGGATCTCAGGTCCTTTAGTATCTAATAAAATGGCTGCTTTTTTGCCTGTTTTTGCGCAGACATTACGCAGGTTTTTGATACGGTTGCCATGCTCTTCATAGTCACCGTGAGAGAAGTTTAGACGCATTACGTTCATGCCTGCGTCCAGTAATTGAGTCAGTTTTTCTTCAGATTCGGTTTTTGGCCCGATGGTGCAAACAATTTTTGTCTTTTTCATGGCAGTCTATTAATGATTCTATTGTAATGGATGAATAAGGATTAATGTTGTTGGGTTATATCAATCATCTTAACAGTGCGAAACACGATAAGTGCATTCATTTCTAGCTAATAAGTTGCGCAACATGTGAGTGGCTCCAACAACATGATAAAAATTTTGTCACTATTTTGTATAAAAGATTGCTAGACATCTTACATTATAGTCTATCATGATTCATTTGTTCTGTTTTCTAAAGATGCCTGTAAATCAATACGCTGAAACCTTTCAACAAAATTATGTTTTGTATTATAGAGGTTAATTTCCATGAAGAAAATCGAAAAAAGGTAAATTTAAGTGATGTGATCAAAATAGGGCTCTGATTGCTTGTTTTTTAAGCGTTTTGTTGCGCAATTAAATTTTGCGTAATTATTTTGTTGTGGTGTAGGGGAGGTAACACGAAATATAACAAGAATTAAGAAAGAGAAATGGTGCGTCCAAGTGGACTCGAACCACCGACCCCCACCATGTCAAGGTGGTGCTCTAACCAACTGAGCTATGGACGCACTGTATTGAAATGTTGTTCAGAGTAAATGGTGCGTCCAAGTGGACTCGAACCACCGACCCCCACCATGTCAAGGTGGTGCTCTAACCAACTGAGCTATGGACGCATTCTTTATTCTGGGTGACAACGGAGACGAATATTAGCGAGATGATTTGCTTCTGGCAAGAGGAAAAACACAAATTTGTATTCAACTGCTCGTATTTAAAGCTATTTGTTGATATTTGTGTCATTCCTTTGCCAAAAAATAACGCTTTAATGGAAGTATTAACGCTCCGAGCGTAATAAGACAACCTCATCAGATTGACGCTGGATCCACCAAATACGTGTTCCCATCATAATTGCAGAAGCGGTTAAACCTAAAATAAAACCAATCCAGAACCCCGCAGGCCCCATTGCTTCAACAATATAATCCGTTCGTCCTAAGAGATATCCGGAAGGCAAACCAATTACCCAATAAGCGATAAAGGTAATAAAAAAGATAGAGCGAGTATCTTTATAACCCCGTAATACCCCTGAACCAATAACCTGTACGGAATCTGACAACTGATAAAGTGCGGCGAATAACATAAGATGAGAGGCTAATGTCACCACTTCAATGTTATCGTTATACATTAAAGCAATTTTTTCTCTAAAAATAATAGAGAAAATAGCGGTACAACTTGCCAGCATTAATCCGACAGCAAGGGCTGTAATGGCTGAAGTACGAGCTTGCTCTGTAGAACGTTGCCCAAGGTTATAACCCACACGAATTGTTGCAGCTATTCCCAAGGAAAGAGGGAACATAAACATTAATGAGCTAAAATTAAGGGCTATCTGGTGACTTGCAACAGCCGTTACACCTAATGGTGAAACTAATAATGCCACAACAGCAAACAGTGTTACTTCAAAAAATAGTGCTAGCCCTACAGGTAACCCTAACAATGTAATACGTTTTATTGTGTGGAATTCAGGTAACACTAGGCGTTTTTTGGGCATAACATCCCGTTGTGTTGGTGCTCGACGCACATAGTAGCGCATCATTAAGAACATCGCCCAAAAAACAGAGGCGGTTGCCACACCACAACCAATCCCACCTAATTGTGGGGCACCAAATTTACCGTAAATAAAGGCGTAGTTAACAGGAATGTTAATTAATAATCCAATAAAGCCGATGATCATGCCTGGTTTTGTTTTTGATAATCCCTCACATTGGCTTCTCAGCACTTGATAATAGAGACAACCAGGAGCCCCCCACATAATGGCATGAATAAATCCAATGGCTTTTTCTGCAAGCTCAGGCTCGATATCATGTTGCGCTTCAATAATAAAACGGCTGTTATAAAGAATGGCAATGACCATGATGGATAAAAAAGTGGCAAGCCAAAAACCTTGCTGTGTACGATTAGCAATATGCTTTCGTTGTCCTGAACCATTTAATTGTGCAACGATGGGGGTCAATGCCATTAATATACCTTGACCTAATAAAATCGTTGGCAACCAAATCGACGTACCTACAGCAACCGCAGACATTTCTGTGGCATTGACAGCACCTGCCATCACGGTATCAACTACTCCCATAGCAGTTTGGGAGAATTGAGCGATGATAACAGGGATACCAAGAGCAAGTAAGCTACGCGCTTCTTTTATATACTTCTGCACGCATACACCTTTATTCATTATAATAAGACGGAAGGGAGGAAAGAACGTCACATGTTAATATGGCGTAAAATAATCCTTAAGCAAACATATTCTAATGATAAATGTTTAATTATCAATGAAAGATATGACGTTTTTCAACCACAGAATTTTGATAAGTAAATAAGTGGTTTTACGTTATATTTGATGGCAAACATCATAAGGGGAGAAGGCAATAATGATCCCTTTGTGTAATATCACTTATGTTATCCTGATTACACTAAATTAATTAAGATAAACTCGCTTATCAGTCCAAGGAGATGTGAGATGTTTACAGGTATTGTTCAGGGAAAAGGACGTGTTATTGCCATTGAAGATAAAGGTGATTTCCGTACCCATATCATTGAATTACCTTCCGAGTTAGTCAATAACTTAGAAACAGGAGCTTCGATCGCTAACAATGGTTGTTGCCTAACCGTCACAAAAATCGATGGCAATAAAATTAGTTTCGATTTAGTGAAAGAGACGCTGCGCTTAACTAATTTGGGCGAGTTAACGGTTGGTTCAGAAGTTAATATTGAACGAGCGGCCAAATATGGCGATGAAATTGGTGGTCATGTGATGTCTGGTCATATTGTCACTACGGCTGAAATTGCGAAAATTATTACTTCAGAAAATAACTTACAGATCTGGTTTCGTATTTTTGATCAGACATTGATGAAGTATATTTTGCATAAAGGTTTTATTGGCATTGATGGTATTAGTTTAACTATTGGTGATGTGGTTAATAATCGTTTCTGTGTCCATCTGATCCCTGAGACTCGCGATAGAACGACGTTAGGTCGTAAGCGTTTGGGGGATAAAGTTAATATTGAGTTAGATCCACAAACTCAGGCGATTGTTGATACCGTAGAGCGTGTTATGGCGCAACAAGCATTAACGGTTAAGCTTCAAGCAACACACGAAGAAGAAAACGAAAAATAATATAGTCTGTTATCAGACGACTAGAATTAAAAAATCCCGTTTTTCAGTCTATGGAAAACGGGATTTTTACCTCTATTGATAGCTAAAAATCAGCGAGGTGTGCGTAATCCACCTATTCTACCTTTCGGGCTTAACATAATTTGCCATAACTGAATATCTCTGGCGCGGAAAGCACCCGCACAAGCATTCAAGTAGTAGCTAAACATGCGTTTAAAACGAGGTGTATAGTTAGATTCAATTTCAGGCCAGCTAGCTAAAAAACGCTCATACCATGCCATTAAGGTTTTGTCATAATCGGCACCAAAATTATGCCAATCTTCCATAACAAATTTATTTTCCATTGCCTCAGCGGTTTTTTGAATAGACGGCAAACAACCGTTAGGGAAAATATATTTACTTATCCAACTATCGACATTAACTTTATTGTGATTAGAACCAATGGTATGTAATAAAAATAGTCCATCTTCTTTGATATTACGACGAGCGACATCAAAGTAAGTGGCATAGTTTTTCGGGCCAACATGCTCGAACATACCAACAGAAACGATACGGTCGAACTGCTCGTTTAAGTCACGGTAATCTTCTAAGATGATATTGACATCAAGACCTTTACAGCGCTCTTGTGCTAATTTCTGTTGTTCAACTGAGATGGTCACCCCTGTAACAGAAACGCCATAGTTTTTGGCAGCATAAGCAGCAAGACCACCCCAGCCACAGCCAATATCGAGCAATGTCATACCTGGTTTTAGCTCTAACTTACGGCAAATAAGGTCGAGTTTGTGCTGTTGAGCAACTTCTAAGCTATCCGCATCCTTCCAATATCCACAGGAATATTGCATATAAGGATCTAACATTGCGGTAAAGAGGTCGTTACCTAAATCGTAATGCTCTTTACCCACCATCCACGCTCTTTTTTGTGTTTGTAAATTAAAAATGCGTGCCATGGCTATTTTTAAAATATCGCGCCAGTTACTTGGCAATTTATTTTCAAGACCTGCTCGTAAAACTTTATGAAAGAATATATCAAGACGTTCGCAGTCCCACCAACCATCCATATAGCTTTCACCGAGACCTAATGAGCCTTGTTGTAATACTCTTTTATAAAAATCTTTATTATGCACTTGGATATCATAAGGTTCAGAACCATTGATATGAATGTCTGCTTGAGCGAGCAGCTCTGATGCGATCCGTTGATAAGGATCATTGGAGGTCTTTCGGCCTTCTTCTACACAAGATGTACTCATATACTCTCCGGCGTAAACTAAGCGGGTTTTGAGGCATGAAGCAAGAAAGGATAATGCAGATTGGTAGAGTTAAAACAATATTGAATTCAACACAGATTGAATGAATAAAATTATTAAGAGAACTAATCTGACATAATCAGCAAATTATCTGTTTAATGCCTCAAAATCCGAAAGAAAAATGAATAAAACGCTTAAGCGTTTGAACAAGTATAGAGATGTAAATAGGTTTTCTCTAGAAAATAAAAAGGCCATTTTATATAAATGGCCTTTTTTAAGAATTTTCCTAAAAACAGGGTGTGGCGTTATTCTGTCGCCTGAACTGTGTGTTTGCTAACGGATTTATTACGTTGAATAAAGTAACCCAGCGCCATTGGAATAGCCGTGAGTGCCATAATCGCTGTGGTATTAATTAATGGCTGTTGGCTAATAAAGGCTGAGACAATAAAGCTTGCTAAACTACATAGACCTAATTGTAGCGCATTTTGCAATGCGGCAGCTTTACCACTCACTTCCGGGTAGGCTGATAGCGCATTAGAGACAGCAATGGGATAAGAAGCACCGTTCATCACAGCCATAATACAAAATGGAATTAAAATTGTTGTTAATGTTGGGTGTGTATATTTGGCGACTAAGAACAACGCTGTCATGCTCACTGCGTAGCCAATTAACAATAAAGGTAACAGTGTTTTACCCGACATTTTTGATAATAGAATGCGACAACCATAACCACCTACCATAAATGCGATGGTTTGTGGAATATAGCTTAAGCCGATATCTTGTGGTGAATAACCCATCTTCTCAAGGATAATCGGAGAGCCTGCTAACCAAGCAAAGAAACCCGCACTACAGGACGCGTAAACTAATACGTTACCGGCATAGATAGGTGACTTAAGCAAAGTTAAAAATGATACTGTAGATGGGCCTGCATCAATAACTGATTTTTGTTTAATATTTTTTAGCATCAATGTGGGTAGCATTAATACAAGAGTAATTGCCATCAGCAACATAAAGATCATGCGCCAGCCACCGTGGTTTAACAGAAAAGCACCAATTAGTGGCGCTAAGGCTGGGGAAAGGGCGACCAATGGCATAATTGATGCGAAAACGTGTTGAGCGCGAGACTCATCAAAACGGTCTATCACTAGTGCTTGCCAAATAACGGCTGCAGAGCAGACGCCAAAGGCTTGTAAGAAGCGCATGGTTAGTAAACCGGCAGCACTGTCTACCCAAAGCATACCTAGACAACCTAGGGAGAAGAAACTTAGCCCAATAAGTAAAATAGGCTTACGCCCCAATTTGTCTGAGAGTGGTCCCCAAAGTAGTTGAGCGACAGCAAAGCCAAATAGAAAGATACTTAAGCTGTTACTGACGGCGCCTTCACTGATCGATAATTCGCGTTGCATCATACCAAATGCAGGCAGATACATATCGATAGCTAAATAGCCCAGCATACTAAGGCAGGCGAGATACACCATAAAGAGAGAAGGTGTTTTTGATTGTGTGGAATTCTTTAAAGTCATTTTAATTTTCTATGTTATGTGATGTAAAACATTTTATATATTGTAGCTAAGAGTGATTTTACTTGTGAAACGGGAATATTTGGTTAATGCTGTGAAAAAAATTCAAAGGAATAAATATTATGTGGTCAGAATACTCGCTAGAGGTCGTTGATGCTGTCGCTAGAACGGGGAGTTTTAGCTCAGCCGCTCAAGAATTGCACAGAGTACCCTCCGCGGTGAGTTACACCGTGAGACAATTAGAAGAATGGCTTGCCGTTCCTTTGTTTGAACGCCGGCATCGTGATGTTGAATTAACCGATGCGGGTAAGATCTTTATTAAAGAAGCCCGTTCTGTTATCAAAAAAATGAATGACACTCGCCATATGTGCCAGCAAGTCTCAAATGGCTGGCGGGGGCAGTTTAGCATTGCCGTGGATGGTATTGTCAAACCGGCTAGAACACAGCAACTTATTCTGGACTTTTATCGCCATTTTCCTGATATCGAACTCTATGTTTATCCTGAAGTTTTTAACGGTGTCTGGGATTCACTAGTGAACGGGCGTGTTGATTTGGCTATTGGTGCCACCAGAGCTTCACCTATTGGTGAACGTTATAGTTTTAAAGATATGGGCTTTATGCCGTGGCGATGTGTGTGTCATGCTGATCATCCTCTTGCAAGCGCGGCACATCCTTTAACCGATGATGAGTTACGGCCTTATCCTAGTTTATGTTTAGAAGATACCTCACGTAGTTTACCAAAACGAGATACTTGGGCATTAAATAATCAGCGCCGAATGATAGTACCTTCATGGGATATGGGGCTTGAGTGTTTATTAGCAGGATTATGTGTTGGTATGGTGCCTTGGCACCGAGCGGAGCCATTAATCGAACAAGGTAAGTTGGTTACCCTTACCTTAGCACAACCCCTGCCAGACAGTCCGTGCTGTCTAACATGGGTTGATAAAAGCGAATCGCCGGCATTAACTTGGCTATTAGATTATCTAGGCGATAGCCAAACCTTAAATGAGGAATGGCTTCGTTAATGAAGGGGATCAGCGACGATAATCAATAAATGGACCATCGGCAACAGAGCGACGTTCTACTAGACGCGGGTGTACTTCGATAGTTTGTGCATCCTCGCGTTTATTCACAATACGGTCGAGTAACATGGAAAAAGCCATTTGTCCTAAACGCTCTTTCGGCTGGTGAACCGTGGTTAAAGCTGGTGTGAAATAGCGTGCATTACGGATATTGTCGTAGCCGACAATGGAAATATCGGCAGGAACACGTAATCCTAATTCATCAGCTGCACATATTGCCCCCATCGCCATAACATCACCGCCACAAAATACGGCAGTAGGGCGTTGCTTTTGATTGAGCATTTGGGTCATGGCTTTGTAACCAGATTCAGGTTCAAAGTCACCTTGTACAATCCACTCTTCTTTTACCGTAATTTTCGCTTCTTCCATGGCTTTTAAAAAGCCCTGTAAACGACCGCCTCCGGTATTTCGCTCTAGAGGGCCGGGGATAATACCAATATCACGATGACCTCGCTCAATAAGATAACGACCGGCTATATAGCCACCATGGAATGCGTTATCAATAATGGTATCAGTAAAGTCACCACGGGCTTTTCCCCAGTCCATGACGACCATCGGAATATTACGATAACCTTCTAAGAGAGAAAGAAGATGATCGGGATATTCTGAACACATGACTAATAAACCATCAACACGTTTTTGTGCCAACATAGCTAAATAAGCTTTTTGTTTATCAAGATTATTATGTGAATTACATAAAATTAGCGTGTAGCCTTTGCTATAACAACTATTTTCAACAGCTTCAATCACTTCAGCAAAGTAAGGTGCTTCACTGGACGTGGCTAATAAACCAATAGATTTAGTGTGATTGACTTTTAAACTACGTGCGACAGCACTTGGCGAATAATTTAATTCTTTTATCGCAGCCCAAACTGCCGCTCTTGTGTTCTCAGCAACAAAACGAGTTTTGTTGATCACATGAGAAACAGTCGTGGTTGATACGCCTGCGCGTTTTGCCACGTCTTTTATTGTTGCCATGGTGTGGAAAACTCCTGACCTTCATTGGTCTCTTTTAATTCATTTTATGGTTTAACTGCCAGTATAGTCATATATAGGGCAAACACTGGCAATAATTTAGCGATTAGCTGTGAATTTTGTATGATCTAGCTCAAAAGTGAAAGTATTAATCAATGTTATAAATTGTGCTCTAGTCGCTATTTTAGCAAAACTTGATATGTAATAATAATTAACCATGACAAGATTATGGTTTAATCTGAGTATTATAATCATTTTGAGGGAGAAATAGATGGATACGGATCTGAAATTTGGTTTAAGTACCGCAGTAGCAGCACTGGTTATGATCGTAATATATGCAAGTTTATTGTTTTGATTGTTAATTGCTAATTATTTGCTTAAATTTTAGCTATCCAAAGTGAGCAATCAAATATATCAATATAACAAAGGGCACTAGGCCCTTTGTTATTAGATTATCAAAAATGGTTTTCCCATCTCTGAAACAGTCAATTAAGCAAGATTTGCTTCAACAAATGACCAGTTAACCAGTGCCCAGAACTCTTCTAAATATTTCACACGTGCATTACGATAGTCGATGTAGTAAGCGTGCTCCCAGACGTCAACAGTTAACAGTGGTTTATCTTCGCCAGAAACAGGTGTTGCAGCGTTAGATGTATTAACAATGGCTAATGAGCCATCTGCTTTTTTCACTAACCAAGTCCAACCTGAACCAAAGTTTTTTGCAGCTGCATCATTAAATTGTTTTTTGAACTCTTCAAAAGAGCCAAACGCTTTATTGATTGCTTCTGCAATTTTACCTGTTGGTGCACCGCCTGCGTTTGGTGCTAAACAATTCCAGTAGAATGTATGGTTCCAAACTTGAGCTGCATTATTGAAAATACCACCTTCAGTAGTTTTGATGAGCTCTTCTAAAGATTTATTTTCTAAATCAGTACCTTTAACCAAGTTATTTAAGTTGGTTACGTAAGTTTGGTGGTGTTTGCCGTAGTGGTATTCTAATGTTTCTTTAGAGATATGTGGCTCAAGAGCATCTAACGCATAAGGTAATTTTGGTAATTCGAAAGACATTGCGTACTCCTTTATCCTATCATTTTCGGGTTTTGTGCCTTAAACCATTCCATCTAATTCAACTGAATTGATAAAATGAGGCAAATGAACTCACTAAGTTGTTACTATTTTGCTAATTATTTTAACAAAAATTCATTGAAATAACAGCTAAATATCTTTTATCTATTAGTATAGAACATATAGATTAGTTATATTGATAAGAGTATCTCTCACTAAGATAGAGGTAAAGTGTTAAAACACTATCCCAATATCAGGGTATATAACATTTTAGCCATGACGATTAATAAGAATAGGGCAAATATTTGGCGTACTCTGGCAATAGGTAGTTTATAGGCAACTTTTACGCCGATAGGGGCTGTAAGTATACTGGTAATACTAATACCAATAAAAGCAGGTAGATAGACAAAGCCTAAATAATAGTCTGCTAATTCAGTTTGTTGCCAACCATAAACGATCCCCATAACAGTCCCAATAGTGGCGATAATCACACCTAGCATTGATGATGTTGCAATACATTTACGGGTATTAAATCCCCAGTGGCTTAATAGCGGTATTGTTATGGTGCCACCAGCTATACCAATAAAACTTGAAATAAAACCCACTAAGCTACCACCGGTTGTCAGTGCTGGTTTTGAAACAACCGGATCTTGGGCATTCTCAACACGTTCAGTTTCTTTTTTCTTGGTCAGTAATCCATATATGGTATAGGCCATAAAAATACAAAAGATAATTTGCAATAGGGTATTTGAGAGTTTTTGTACTAGGAATGTCCCAACTAGCATACCGAGAAGAGTGCCTACAGCGAGGAGCGGAAATTGTGACCATAAAATCGCTTTATGTTTATTATGCGAATAAGCAGAAGAGGCGGTAGAAAATATAATGACAGAAAAAGAGGTTGAGAGGGCGATTTTCATTACCATATCTGCAGGGATAGCTTGTTGGCTAACAACATACATCACAATAGGAACAATAATGGCTCCACCACCAATTCCTAACAATCCGGCAAAAAATCCAGTTATACATCCCACAATCAGAAACAGTAAAATCATTTCCATTACTAAATACTCATAAGTTTAAATATGCGAGTTTTGACGAGTCCATGATAATGGCAGATCCCTATGAGAAATAACATCTCATTTTTATATATATAAATAATTAGTTAATTTTACTTATTATTTTATCTCTATTGAATAAAAGCAAAACAAAAGATAGGTACGTTAATTTATTGAATATATAAATAATTTATATATATCTTACAGAGCGTGAGCAGGATATTTATCAGAATGTTTAATTATGATCTATAATTTAAATTGAACTAATGATTGATGTTTATTCATAAAAAGGAGTATTTATGACTGCTAAAATTGATCCAAAAGCATTTTTTGACTTACCCTTTGAGAATGGTAAAGACATTACGGATAAAGAATTAAAAGCCGCTTATGATGCAGGGCACACTTTTATTCATATTGATTTAAGTGATGCGCATTTCTCACCACAAATTACCTTGTTCAATGGTAATGAATTAGATCGTATTCGCGGTGGTGTAATTCGTATTGATAATAACTCAACGAAATCTACTTTAGTTGCTGAAGGGCCAAGTAAAAAACCAGAGCAATTAAAAGCCGGTTATTATTATCACGCTTCAGGTACTACAGGTTGGGATATTATTGTTAAGCCTATTAAATAAAGAAATTTATCAATATCCAATTTAACGAGATATTGATATTGACGTTAAAAATTTGTGTGATCAGGGACATCAGATATCCGTCGACTAAAACATTATCTGGTGTCCTTTACTGTAATCATTGCGCTATATGTGAATATTGGCAGCTTGTCGTTACATTTTGGTCATTCCTAATGAATGACAGATTAGCTCTAATGGACCATACATCATTTCATTTTTAATAATACCTTTGTCTGGATTACAACTGATTGAAATAGTAAAACCGTGCAAATAATCAGCGATTAAATTTAGGCTATCTTCTTCGACTTTTTTAGGAAGAGCTAAAGGCGAGATGATAATTTTATATCGTTTGGCAAATATTTGAGCAGGACCTTGTAATGACATAGTCAGTATAATATTCAGTAATCCTTTGTATTTACATAATATTTCAACGTAACTGACACATAAATATTTTAATTCTTCTTTCCAATCAGAATATGCTTGAGGAATATAGATCTCTTCTGTAAGTGACGTAGCTAGTGTCTCTAGCAGTGAATTTTTATTTTTGAAGTAGTGGTAGATTGCCATGGGATCTACATTTAATTGTGTTGCTAACGATCGGATACTAGGCACTTTTCCGTCGTTTTGCATCAAAATCTTGGCTTTGTTTAAAATAGCATCAGCGCTTAGCTGTGAATGTGCTCTTGCGGGTCTTCCTCGTTTTTTTTCATTGACATTCATCTAATAACTCCAATAAGCTTACAATAATTCTATGCTGTAGAATTATTGTAAGTAATAGTTTGGATTTATTCAATTACAAAGAATTTGATGAGATATTTATGGCAAATATTGTATTTATTGCAACTAGCTTAGATGGTTATATTGCAGATAGGCAAGGCAAGCTCGATTGGTTATATTCAATACCAAATCCAGATAATATTGATACAGGTTTTATCACTTTAATGGAGAAAATTGATGCGTTAGTTATGGGACGTAATACGCTAGACACGATACTGAGTTTTAATTGTGATTGGCCTTACACAAAGCCCGTGTTTGTACTGAGTAATTCTATGACAACTGTTCCAAATGGTTATAACGGAAAAGTATTTTTAGTTAAAGGTGAATTGCAAGATATTATTACCGAATTGAATGCTAAGGGATTTAATGAACTTTATATTGATGGCGGTGTGACAGTTCAAAGTTTTCTAAATGAAGATTTAATAGATCAAATGATTATCACCCGCTTTCCGATCTTACTTGGCGGTGGAACACCTTTATTTGGCGAGCTAAAACAGCCATTAAATTTCAAGGTGATTAAAAATGAAGTATTACTAGAAAATCTAGTCCAAACCACTTATTTACGTGATAAATAATATTTATTCCTTCTAGGAAATAGTGCTGTGCTTTTATGCGTTTATTTAGGTGCTTTTTATGGGGGCACTTCACATTGGGCGAGGGTTTACGGCATTTTTCGCTAAGCCAACATTAATCTTATTTTATTTGTTCCCAGATCGTCATGCCTTGTCGTATGTTTTCTCATCAATTATAGAGTGATTTATCCGTAATTTATTGATTTAGATACATAACTAAACTTATATAGAGCTTTCTTATATAAAGTGGTATTCTTCTTTCATGTTTTCCTCAATATAAAACATACTGAATATAAAAAGGTTGTAAGGACTTAATAAATGACGACTATCGAAAAAATTGAACGCCAAATCAAAGAAAATCCCATCCTGTTATACATGAAAGGATCACCAAAATTACCAAGCTGTGGATTTTCTGCACAAGCCGTTCAAGCGATTTCTGCTTGTGGTGAGCGTTTTGCTTATGTCGATATTTTGCAAAACCCTGATATTCGTTCAGAGCTACCAAAATATGCTCATTGGCCAACTTTCCCTCAATTATGGGTGGATGGCGAATTAGTCGGTGGCTGTGACATTATCTTAGAAATGTATCAGCGCGGTGAATTGCAGAAGTTATTAAAAGAGACTGCAGATAAATACCGTGGTGAAGAAGAAGCATAATCCCCATTGCGTTTTTCATCATGATTTAAATTGACCGTAATTAAAAAAAGAAGCCAGTGCATTATTTGCACTGGCTTCTTTTTTGTCGTTTTATCCAAAGCACCGTAAAACCCCGTCCTTCAGGTCGGGGATATAAGGCGCGGTTTTTTAACTAACGAGGTGTTTCCTGTTGCTCAATGTACTGGCGGATAATGGATATTGGTGCGCCACCACAACTCCCCGCGAAATAACTCGGCGACCAAAGAACCCCCTTGTAGTAATCACGTTGGGCAATATCAGGACGATCACGTCGAAGTAATCGACTCGATACCCCTTTAAGGCTGTTAACCAGATTAGATATCGCCAGTTTTGGCGGGTAATTAATCAGTAAATGAACGTGATCCCGTTCCCCATCCATTTCAACCAGTTCAACATCAAAATCAGCACAAACACTGGCAAAGTAGCCTCGCAATTTTTCAATTGCATCCTGATCAAATATTTTTCGCCTGTATTTTGTGACAAAGACCAAATGGACGTGCATCAGGAATACACAAT
>NZ_CAWQGX010000033.1:0-28239 GCF_963894685.1 Proteus sp. G3927
TGTCTAAAGAAAAATTTGAACGTTCAAAACCGCACGTTAACGTTGGTACTATCGGCCACGTTGACCATGGTAAAACAACTCTGACTGCTGCAATCACTACAGTTTTAGCTAAAACTTACGGTGGTGCTGCTCGTGCATTCGACCAAATCGATAATGCGCCAGAAGAAAAAGCGCGTGGTATCACCATCTCTACTTCACACGTAGAATACGATACTCCAACTCGCCACTACGCACACGTAGACTGCCCAGGTCACGCCGACTATGTTAAAAACATGATCACTGGTGCTGCGCAAATGGACGGAGCTATTCTGGTAGTAGCAGCAACTGATGGTCCAATGCCACAAACTCGTGAGCACATCCTGTTAGGTCGTCAGGTTGGTGTTCCTTACATCATCGTATTCCTGAACAAATGTGACATGGTAGATGATGAAGAGCTGTTAGAATTAGTTGAAATGGAAGTTCGTGAACTTCTGTCTCAATACGATTTCCCAGGTGATGACACTCCAGTAATCCGTGGTTCAGCGCTGAAAGCACTGGAAGGCGAAGCAGAGTGGGAAGCAAAAATTGTTGAATTAGCAGAAGCACTGGATTCTTATATCCCAGAGCCAGAGCGTGCAATTGACAAACCATTCCTGTTACCAATCGAAGATGTATTCTCAATCTCAGGCCGTGGTACAGTAGTTACTGGTCGTGTAGAGCGTGGTATCATCAAAGTAGGTGATGAAGTTGAGATTGTTGGTATCAAAGAAACCGCAAAAACAACTTGTACTGGCGTTGAAATGTTCCGTAAATTACTTGACGAAGGTCGTGCAGGTGAGAACGTAGGTGTTCTGCTGCGTGGTACAAAACGTGAAGAAATCGAACGTGGACAAGTACTGGCGAAACCAGGTTCAATCAACCCACACAACAAATTTGAATCAGAAGTTTATATTCTGAGCAAAGATGAAGGTGGTCGTCACACTCCATTCTTCAAAGGCTACCGTCCACAGTTCTACTTCCGTACAACTGACGTAACTGGTACTATCGAATTACCAGAAGGCGTAGAAATGGTAATGCCAGGCGACAACGTGAACATGATCGTTGAACTGATCCACCCAATCGCAATGGACGAAGGTTTACGCTTCGCAATCCGTGAAGGTGGCCGTACAGTAGGTGCGGGTGTTGTTGCTAAAGTATTAGGTTAATTCCTAGCTTTATTATTTTTGAAAAGGGCATCTGATGATGCCCTTTTTTAGTTTATGCCTCTATTAACGATAACTAGCTTATTGCCATTATTCATTTTTTATTATCATCAGCACACTTAGATAGATCTGTACGATAAATAGAAATTGAAATAACAATGATTATCATTTACTATCTTGATAGGTAGTTAATGAGGTCGTTATTATGTATGTCTGTCTGTGTCATGGTGTGAGTGATAAAAAAATTATCTCTACTGTTCATAAACATCAAATTCGAACAATCAATCAATTGCGTCAAATCCTACCTGTAGGCAGTTGTTGTGGTAAATGTATACGTCAAGCTCGTCAACTTATAGATGATGAACAACACCTCCTTTATCCTCAAATTTCTGAAGTTGCATAACAGTTTTTAATATTCCTTTCTCTCTACTTTGTATAAAAGGTCTACACTAAAAAGACTGGAAGCAAAGGAGCATAAAAATGAAAGGTGATAAAAAAATGATAGCCCACCTTAATAAATTATTAGGTGGTGAACTTGTTGCAATTAATCAGTATTTCTTGCATGCCCGTATGTTTAAAAATTGGGGATTTACTCGCCTTAATGCGATGGAATACCATGAGTCTATTGATGAAATGAAGCATGCTGATAAATATATTGAGCGTATTTTATTTTTAGAAGGTATCCCTAACTTACAAGATTTAGGAAAACTCAATATCGGTGAAGATGTTGAAGAGATGTTGCGTTCAGATCTTGAACTCGAATTAGGGGGAGCAAAAGACTTACGTGAAGCTATCGCTTATGCTGATTCAATTCATGATTATGTGAGCAGAGATCTGATGCTAGAAATCTTAACGGATGAAGAAGGGCATATCGATTGGATTGAAACCCAACTAGAGCTTATTGAACGTATCGGACTACAAAACTATCTTCAAGCGCAAATGATTGAAGAGTGATCTCATCTTTTAGCAAAAAAGAAGTATTAATCTTTCTTTATTGCTATCTATCGAATTTATAAAAGCAAAGGTAACGCTATTGTTGCCTTTGCCTTTTATTTTTTAAGTTCAATTTGCTGTGACTAGATAATTTTTATCGCTGTTTTTTTATTCTTGGCTTGATTTCATCTCTCAGGCAAGTATAATGCGCAGGCTCACTGATTTAGTGGGGCTGATTTATCAGCTAATGCAGATTTTTTTATTGCATTAATATAATACTCCCGATTGGGGAGTTATATGCAGAACGATTACACTCTCTCATCAATCGAAATGGGTACGAGTAGTAATCATTTACGTTTATAAAAAATAGTTGGAGCTCTGGTCTCATGCAGAACCAAAGAATCCGTATCCGCCTGAAAGCTTTTGATCATCGTCTGATTGATCAATCAACTGCGGAAATCGTAGAGACTGCTAAGCGCACAGGTGCGCAAGTTCGTGGTCCAATCCCACTGCCGACTCGCAAAGAGCGTTTCACAGTGTTGATTTCTCCGCACGTTAATAAAGATGCGCGTGATCAGTATGAAATTCGCACTCACAAACGTCTGGTTGACATCGTTGAGCCAACCGAGAAAACCGTTGATGCTCTGATGCGTCTGGATCTGGCTGCCGGCGTAGACGTGCAGATCAGCCTAGGTTAATCAGGTCATCAAGCGATTGAGAGGTTGAAACAATGATTGGTTTAGTCGGTAAAAAAGTAGGAATGACTCGTATCTTCACTGAAGATGGCGTTTCAATCCCTGTAACCGTTATCGAAATTGAAAACAACCGTGTTACTCAGGTCAAAGATCTAGAGAAAGACGGTTATCGTGCAATTCAGGTGACTACAGGTAGCAAAAAAGCGAACCGTGTACTGAAACCTGAAGCAGGTCATTTTGCTAAAGCTGGCGTTGAAGCTGGCCGCTTACTGCGTGAATTCCGTCTGAACGAAGGCGAAGAATACACTGTAGGTCAAAGCATTAGTGTAGAAATTTTCGCTGACGTTAAAAAAGTCGACGTTACTGGAACATCTAAAGGTAAAGGTTTTGCTGGTACTGTAAAGCGCTGGAACTTCCGTACTCAAGATGCTACCCACGGTAACTCCTTGTCTCACCGCGTTCCGGGTTCTATCGGTCAGAACCAGACTCCGGGTCGTGTATTTAAAGGCAAGAAAATGGCAGGTCAACTGGGTAACGAACAAGTTACCGTTCAGAGCCTGGAAGTAGTACGTGTTGACGCTGAGCGCAACCTGCTGCTGGTCAAAGGTGCTGTCCCAGGTGCAACTGGCAGTGACCTGATCGTTAAACCAGCTGTCAAGGCGTAACGTCGAGGAGATAGGAATGGAATTGGTAATGAAAGACGCGCAAGGCGCGCTGACTGTTTCCGAAACTACCTTCGGGCGTGACTTTAACGAAGCGCTTGTGCATCAAGTAGTCGTTGCATACGCTGCTGGTGCTCGTCAAGGTACTCGTGCTCAGAAAACTCGTGCTGAAGTTTCTGGTTCAGGCAAAAAGCCATGGCGCCAGAAAGGTACAGGTCGTGCACGTTCAGGTTCAATCAAGAGCCCAATTTGGCGCTCTGGTGGTGTTAGCTTCGCAGCTAAACCACAGGACCACAGTCAAAAAGTAAACAAAAAGATGTACCGCGGTGCTCTGAAGAGCATTCTGTCAGAACTGGTACGTCAAGATCGTCTGATCGTCGTAGAGAAGTTCTCTGTTGAAGCGCCTAAAACTAAGCTTTTAGCACAGAAACTGAAAGATATGGCTCTGGAAGATGTACTGATTGTCACAGCAGAAGTTGATGAGAATCTGTACTTAGCAGCACGTAACTTATACAAAGTAGACGTTCGTGATGCAGCAACAATCGATCCAGTTAGCTTAATCGCCTTCGACAAAGTCGTCATGACTGCTGACGCTGTGAAGCAAGTTGAGGAGATGCTGGCATGATCCGTGAAGAACGTCTGCTGAAAGTACTGCGCGCGCCGCATGTATCTGAAAAAGCTTCTATCGCGATGGAAAAATCAAACACCATCGTTCTCAAAGTTGCTAAAGACGCGACCAAAGCAGAGATTAAAGCAGCTGTACAAAAACTGTTTGAAGTCGAAGTTGAAAGTGTTAACACTCTGCTGATGAAAGGCAAAGTGAAACGTCACGGTCAGCGTATTGGTCGTCGTAGCGACTGGAAAAAAGCTTACGTCACCCTGAAGGAAGGCCAGAATCTGGACTTCGTCGGCGGCGCTGAGTAAGTCGGAGGAGTAAAGAACAATGGCAATTGTTAAATGTAAACCTACGTCTCCGGGCCGTCGCCACGTAGTTAAAGTGGTAAACCCAGAGCTGCATAAAGGGAAACCTTATGCGCCATTGCTGGAAAAGAACAGCAAATCCGGTGGTCGTAACAACAATGGTCGTATCACTACCCGTCATATCGGTGGTGGTCACAAACAGGCTTACCGTATTGTTGACTTTAAACGCAACAAAGATGGTATCCCTGCGACAGTAGAACGTCTGGAATATGATCCAAACCGTTCAGCTAACATCGCTTTAGTGCTGTATGCTGATGGTGAACGCCGCTACATCCTGGCTCCAAAAGGCCTGAAAGCGGGTGATAAAGTTCAATCTGGCGTTGATGCTGCTATCAAAACGGGTAACACCTTACCAATGCGTAATATCCCGGTTGGTTCTACCGTTCATAACGTAGAAATGAAACCAGGTAAAGGTGGTCAGTTAGCTCGTTCAGCTGGTACTTACGTTCAAATCGTTGCGCGTGATGGTGCTTATGTCACTATTCGTCTGCGTTCTGGTGAAATGCGTAAGATCCCTTCTGATTGCCGTGCAACTATCGGTGAAGTAGGTAACTCTGAGCACATGTTACGCGTTCTGGGTAAAGCTGGTGCAAGTCGCTGGCGTGGTATTCGTCCTACCGTTCGCGGTACTGCGATGAACCCAGTAGACCACCCACACGGTGGTGGTGAAGGTCGTAACTTTGGTAAACACCCAGTAACACCTTGGGGCGTTCAAACCAAAGGTAAGAAGACTCGTAAAAACAAACGCACTGAACACTTTATCGTTCATCGTCGTACTAAGAAATAATTAGAGGATAAGCCATGCCACGTTCTCTCAAGAAAGGTCCATTTATTGACCTGCACTTGCTGAAGAAGGTAGAGAAAGCGGTGGAAAGCGGTGACAAAAAGCCTGTTAAGACTTGGTCCCGTCGTTCAACGATCTTTCCTAACATGATCGGTTTGACCATCGCTGTCCATAATGGTCGTCAGCATGTTCCAGTTTACGTTTCCGACGAAATGGTTGGTCACAAACTGGGTGAATTCGCGCCGACCCGTACTTATCGCGGTCATGCAGCCGATAAAAAGGCTAAGAAGAAATAAGGTAGGAGGAAGAGATGGAAACTATCGCTATACATCGCCACGCTCGTTCTTCTGCTCAGAAGGTTCGCCTGGTGGCAGACCTGATTCGCGGTAAGAAAGTGTCGCAAGCTCTGGAAACTCTGACCTATACCAACAAGAAAGCTGCTGGTTTAGTGAAGAAAGTACTCGAGTCTGCTATTGCTAATGCAGAACACAACGATGGCGCTGACATTGATGATCTGAAAGTAGCTAAGATCTTTGTTGACGAAGGTCCTTCTATGAAGCGCATTATGCCTCGTGCAAAAGGCCGTGCAGATCGTATTCTGAAGCGCACCAGCCACATCACTGTGGTTGTGTCCGATCGCTGAGACTCTGGAGACTAGCAATGGGTCAAAAAGTACATCCTAATGGTATCCGCCTTGGCATTGTCAAGCCTTGGAATTCCACATGGTATGCGGGTACCAATGAATTCGCTGACAACCTAGACAGCGATTTTAAAGTGCGCCAGTACTTAACTAAAGAACTGGCAAAAGCATCTGTATCTCGTATCGTTATCGAACGTCCTGCGAAAAGCATCCGTGTGACTATTCACACTGCTCGCCCAGGTATCGTTATCGGTAAAAAAGGTGAAGATGTAGAAAAACTGCGTAAAAACGTAGCGGATATCGCTGGCGTTCCTGCGCAAATTAATATCGCCGAAGTACGTAAACCTGAACTGGACGCAAAATTAGTTGCTGACAGCATCACTTCACAGCTGGAACGTCGTGTTATGTTCCGTCGTGCTATGAAGCGTGCGGTACAGAACGCAATGCGTTTAGGCGCTAAAGGTATTAAAGTGGAAGTAAGTGGTCGTTTAGGCGGCGCTGAAATCGCTCGTACTGAATGGTATCGTGAAGGTCGTGTACCTCTGCACACTCTGCGTGCAGATATCGACTACAATACCTCAGAAGCACATACTACTTATGGTGTGCTCGGCGTTAAGGTATGGATCTTCAAAGGTGAGATCCTGGGTGGTATGGCTGCGGTTGAACAGGCGGAAAAACCAGCCGCTCAACCTAAAAAGCAGCAGCGTAAAGGCCGCAAGTAAGGAGAGTCGCTGATGTTACAACCTAAGCGTACAAAATTCCGTAAAGTGCATAAAGGCCGCAACCGTGGCTTAGCTATAGGTACGGATGTAAGCTTCGGGACTTACGGTCTTAAAGCTGTGGGCCGTGGTCGTCTGACTGCACGTCAGATCGAAGCGGCACGTCGTGCAATGACCCGTGCAGTTAAGCGTCAGGGTAAAATCTGGATCCGTGTGTTCCCAGACAAACCAATCACTGAAAAGCCGCTCGAAGTCCGTATGGGTAAAGGTAAAGGTAACGTAGAGTATTGGGTTGCCTTGATCCAGCCAGGTAAAGTCCTATATGAAATGGATGGTGTGCCTGAAGAAGTGGCCCGTGAAGCATTTCAGCTAGCGGCAGCAAAACTGCCTATCAAAACCACCTTTGTAACTAAGACGGTGATGTAATGAAAGCAAAAGAGCTGCGCGAAAAGAGCGTTGAAGAGCTGAACACTGAATTGCTGAACTTACTGCGTGAGCAGTTCAATCTGCGTATGCAGGCAGCAAGTGGTCAGTTACAACAGTCTCATCTGTTGAAACAAGTGCGTCGTAATATCGCACGCGTTAAGACTTTACTGACTGAGAAGGCGGGTGCGTAATGACCGATAAAATCCGTACTCTGCAAGGTCGTGTGGTAAGTGACAAAATGGAAAAATCTGTTGTTGTTGCTATCGATCGTATGGTGAAACATCCATTATATGGTAAATTCATCCGTCGTACGACTAAACTGCATGTACATGACGAGAACAACGAATGTGGCATGGGTGACGTAGTAGAAATTCGTCAAACACGTCCTATCTCTAAGACTAAGTCTTGGGCGTTAGTTCGCGTTGTAGAAAAAGCTGTTCTGTAATAAAATAGCCTTTTCGTACGAAATAAACGGCTCAAAACTGAACGAGCCGTTTATTTTTTCTGTCCATATCGAGAATGTGGTGTTATAATGCCGCTCCCTCGTATTATGGGATATTGAACGGCCTCTTCTAATGTGGAAGTGGCTCAGTAGTAGTTGACATTTAGCGGAGCACTAAAATGATCCAAGAACAGACTATGCTGAACGTGGCCGACAACTCCGGTGCACGTCGCGTAATGTGTATCAAGGTTCTAGGTGGCTCGCACCGTCGCTACGCAGATGTAGGTGACATCATCAAAATTACCATTAAAGAAGCAATTCCACGTGGTAAAGTTAAGAAAGGTGATGTACTGAAAGCGGTAGTGGTGCGCACCAAGAAGGGTGTTCGTCGCCCTGACGGTTCTGTCATTCGCTTCGATAGCAACGCTTGTGTATTGTTAAACAACAACAGCGAGCAAGTTATTGGTACGCGTATTTTTGGGCCGGTTACTCGTGAACTTCGTAACGAGAAGTTTATGAAAATAATCTCTCTGGCACCTGAAGTACTCTAAGGAGCAGGCAATGGCAGCGAAAATCCGTCGTGAAGACGAAGTTATCGTGCTAACTGGTAAAGATAAAGGTAAGCGCGGTAAAGTAAAACAGGTTCTTTCTTCTGGTAAAGTTATCGTTGAAGGTATCAATCTGGTTAAAAAACATCAGAAGCCAGTACCGGCTCTGAACCAACCAGGTGGCATCGTTGAAAAAGAAGCTGCAATTCAAGTTTCTAACGTTGCAATCTTCAATGCGGCAACCGGCAAGGCTGACCGTGTAGGTTTTAGATTCGAAGACGGCAAAAAAGTTCGTTTCTTCAAATCTAATAAAGAAACTATCAAGTAATTTGGAGTATACGATGGCGAAACTGCATGATTACTACAAAGACGAGGTAGTCCAAAAACTGATGTCTCAGTTTGGTTACCATTCTGTCATGCAAGTCCCTCGGGTCGAGAAGATCACCCTGAACATGGGTGTTGGTGAAGCAATTGCTGATAAAAAACTGCTGGATAATGCAGCAGCTGATTTAGCAGCAATCTCAGGTCAAAAACCTCTGATCACCAAAGCACGCAAATCTGTTGCAGGCTTCAAAATCCGCCAGGGCTATCCGATCGGCTGTAAAGTGACCCTGCGTGGCGAACGCATGTGGGAGTTCTTTGAACGTCTGATCTCTATTGCTGTACCACGTATCCGTGACTTCCGTGGTTTGTCCGCTAAATCATTCGATGGACGTGGTAACTACAGCATGGGCGTGCGTGAACAAATCATCTTCCCTGAAATCGATTACGATAAAGTGGATCGTGTTCGTGGTTTGGATATTACCATTACTACGACTGCGAAATCTGATGATGAAGGTCGCGCATTGTTAGCAGCGTTTAACTTCCCGTTCCGCAAGTAAGGCAGGGCATTCATGGCTAAGAAATCTATGAAAGCACGTGATGTAAAACGTGCGAATTTAGCTGAGAAATTCTTCGCAAAACGCGCAGAACTGAAAGCTATCGTTTCAGATGTAAACGTATCTGATGAAGATCGTTGGAATGCTGTTCTGAAACTGCAAACACTGCCACGTGATTCAAGTCCTTCACGTCAGCGTAACCGCTGCCGTCAAACTGGACGTCCGCACGGTTTCCTGCGGAAATTTGGCCTAAGCCGTATTAAAGTCCGTGAAGCCGCTATGCGCGGTGAAATCCCGGGCCTTAGAAAGGCTAGCTGGTAATCACCCTAATTGAATCACGGGAGTAAAGACAGATGAGCATGCAAGATCCCATCGCGGATATGCTGACCCGTATCCGTAACGGTCAGGCCGCGAATAAAGTTGCGGTCACAATGCCTTCCTCCAAGCTGAAAGTGGCGATTGCCAACGTGCTTAAGGAAGAAGGTTATATCGAAGATTTTAAAATTGAAGGCGACACTAAGCCAGAACTGGAAATCACTTTAAAATATTTCCAAGGTAAGGCTGTAGTAGAAAGCATTCAGCGCGTAAGCCGTCCAAGTCTGCGCATCTATAAAAGAAAAGATGAGCTGCCACAAGTTATGGCAGGACTGGGCATCGCTGTTGTTTCTACCTCAAAAGGTGTTATGACTGATCGTGCAGCTCGCCAAGCAGGTCTTGGTGGCGAGATTATCTGCTACGTAGCTTAATTCGGGAGGAAAGAATGTCTCGTGTGGCAAAAGCACCCGTCGTCATTCCTGCCGGCGTAGAGGTTAAACTCAACGGTCAGGTAATTACGATTAAGGGTAAAAACGGCGAGCTTACTCGTACTATCCATAATGCAGTTGAAATTCAACATGCTGACAACCAACTAACTTTCGCACCACGCGATGGTTATGCTGATGCATGGGCACAAGCGGGTACTACTCGTTCACTGCTAAATGCAATGGTTGTAGGTGTTACCGAAGGCTTCACTAAGAAACTGCAACTGGTAGGTGTAGGTTATCGTGCGTCTGTTAAGGGCAACACAGTTAACTTATCAGTAGGTTATTCACATCCAGTGGAACACCAACTGCCAGCAGGCATCACTGCTGAATGTCCAACACAAACTGAAATCCTACTGAAAGGTGCGGATAAGCAAGTGATTGGTCAAGTAGCAGCTGAACTGCGTGCTTACCGTCGCCCTGAACCTTATAAAGGTAAAGGTATTCGTTACGCCGACGAAGTTGTGCGTATCAAAGAGGCTAAGAAGAAGTAAGGTAACACTATGGATAAGAAAGCAGCTCGTATCCGTCGTGCGACCCGCGCACGCCGTAAGCTCCAGGAACTGGGTGCGACTCGCCTGGTGGTACATCGTACCCCTCGCCATATTTATGCGCAGGTTATTGCACCAAACGGTTCTGAAACTTTGGTGGCCGCTTCTACTACAGAAAAAGCTATCATTGAGCAACTGAAAAACACTGGAAACAAAGAAGCAGCAGCAGTAGTTGGTAAAATTGTTGCTGAACGCGCTCTGGAAAAAGGTATCAAATCAGTATCATTTGACCGTTCCGGTTTCCAATATCATGGTCGAGTCCAGGCACTGGCAGATGCTGCCCGTGAAGCTGGCCTTCAGTTCTAAGGTAGGAGTGTAAGATGGCTCACATCGAGAAACAAGCTGGCGAACTGCAGGAAAAGCTGATCGCGGTAAACCGCGTATCGAAAACCGTTAAAGGTGGTCGTATCTTTAGCTTCACCGCTCTTACAGTAGTTGGTGATGGTAATGGCCGCGTTGGTTTTGGATATGGCAAAGCTCGCGAAGTTCCGGCAGCAATCCAGAAAGCGATGGAAAAAGCCCGTCGCAATATGAAAACCGTCGCTTTAAACAACGGTACTCTGTTCCACCCTATTAAAGGTACTCATACAGGTTCTCGCGTATTTATGCAGCCTGCTCATGAAGGTACTGGTATCATCGCAGGTGGTGCAATGCGTGCAGTTCTAGAAGTGGCTGGCGTTCGTAACGTACTGGCTAAAACCTATGGTTCCACGAATCCGATTAACGTCGTTCGTGCAACACTGGACGCTTTAGATAGCATGAAGTCTCCAGAAATGGTCGCAGCTAAGCGTGGTAAATCCGTTGAAGAAATTCTGGGGTAATGACCATGGCTAAGACTATTAAAATTACTCAAACACGCAGTTTAATCGGCCGTCTGCCTAAACATAAGGCAACTATGGCTGGTTTAGGTCTGCGTCGCATCGGTCACACTGTAGAACGCGAAGATACACCAGCAGTTCGCGGTATGATCAACTTGGTTTCCTATATGGTTAAAGTTGAGGAGTAAGAGATGCGTTTAAATACTCTGTCTCCGGCTGAAGGTGCCAAGCATGCGCCTAAACGTGTAGGTCGTGGTATCGGTTCTGGCCTAGGTAAAACTGGCGGCCGTGGTCACAAAGGTCAGAAATCTCGTTCTGGCGGTGGCGTACGTCGTGGTTTTGAAGGTGGTCAGATGCCTTTATACCGTCGTTTACCAAAATTTGGTTTTACTTCACGTAAATCATTCGTGACTGCGGAAATCCGTCTGTCTGATTTGGCTTATGTTGAAGGCGATGTAATCGATCTGAATGCACTGAAAGCCGCAAACGTTGTTGGCCCACAGATTGAATTTGCAAAATTAATTCTGTCTGGCGAGGTTAACCGTGCAGTGACTATTCGTGGTCTGCGTGTTACCAAAGGTGCCCGTGCAGCAATCGAATCAGCTGGCGGTAAAATTGAGGAATAAGTGACAGATGGCTAAACAACCAGGGTTAGATTTTCAGAGTGCTAAAGGTGGTATAGGTGAACTAAAACGCAGATTACTGTTTGTTCTTGGTGCACTAATTGTCTTTAGGATTGGCTCTTTTATTCCTATCCCTGGTATTGATGCCACTGTGCTTGCCAAATTGCTCGATCAGCAAAAAGGCACCATCATTGAAATGTTTAACATGTTCTCTGGTGGTGCTCTTAGCCGTGCTTCTATCTTTGCGCTGGGTATCATGCCTTATATTTCGGCATCGATTATTATCCAACTATTATCAGTGGTTAACCCTCGGTTAGCGGAGATTAAGAAGGAAGGGGAGGCCGGTCGTCGTAAGATCAGCCAATATACCCGTTATGGTACTTTGGTGCTGGCGATATTCCAATCTATTGGTATCGCAACAGGCTTACCGAATATGCCAGGAATGCAAGGTCTGGTTATTAATCCAGGCTTACCATTCTATATTACGGCTGTTGTGAGCTTAGTCACAGGGACAATGTTCCTGATGTGGTTAGGTGAGCAAATCACTGAACGTGGTATTGGTAACGGTATCTCAATCATTATCTTTGCAGGTATCGTTGCAGGTCTTCCACCTGCCATTGGTCAAACCATCGAGCAGGCGCGGCAAGGCGAACTGCACTTCCTCCTGTTATTGTTGGTTGCAGTATTGGTGTTCGCGGTAACTTTCTTTGTTGTTTTTGTAGAAAGAGGACAACGTCGTATCGTTGTTAACTATGCAAAACGTCAACAAGGGCGTAGAATATACGCGGCACAAAGTACACATCTACCACTTAAGGTAAATATGGCGGGTGTAATACCGGCAATTTTTGCTTCAAGTATTATTCTGTTTCCTGGTACAATAACCTCTTGGTTTGGCGATGGTACAGGATGGGGTTGGCTGACGACAATTTCTTTAAATTTACAGCCTGGTCAACCTATTTATGTGTTACTATACGCTGCTGCAATCATCTTCTTCTGTTTCTTCTATACGGCGTTGGTTTTCAACCCAAGAGAAACGGCAGATAACCTGAAGAAGTCCGGTGCATTTGTACCAGGAATTCGCCCGGGAGAGCAGACGGCTAAATATATAGATAAAGTGATGACACGTTTAACCTTAATCGGTGCCCTGTACATTACCTTTATCTGTCTCATCCCGGAGTTCATGCGTGACGCAATGAAAGTACCTTTCTATTTTGGTGGTACTTCCCTCTTAATCGTGGTTGTGGTCATCATGGATTTTATGGCTCAAGTGCAAACTCTCCTGATGTCAAGTCAGTATGAGTCTGCATTGAAAAAAGCAAACCTTAAAGGCTAATTACCGATAAGATGGGTTTGTTTTAGAAGTTACGGAGAGTAAAAATGAAAGTTCGTGCTTCCGTCAAGAAAATGTGCCGTAACTGCAAAATCGTTAGACGTCACGGCCACGTGCGTGTAATTTGCAGTGTTGACCCTAAGCATAAACAGCGTCAAGGCTAAATTATTGCATTTTTTTCTTGCAAAGTTCGGTTGAGCTGGCTAAATTAGCCAGCCCAATCATTTATAATCATACAGTATTGTTTGAGTATCCTGAAAACGGGCTTTTCAGAATAGTACTGTATAAAGTTAATTTAGGAGTGCATAGTGGCCCGTATAGCAGGCATTAACATTCCTGATCATAAACATACCGTAATCGCTTTAACATCGATTTACGGCATTGGTAAAACTCGTTCACAGGCTATCTGTGAAGCAACGGGTATTGCTGAAAATGTTAAGATCAGTGAGCTGTCTGAAGAGCAAATCGACAAGCTGCGTGACGAAGTTGCCAAATACGTTGTAGAAGGTGATCTACGTCGTGAAGTTACCCTGAGCATCAAACGTCTGATGGATCTTGGTACTTACCGTGGTTTACGTCATCGTCGTGGTCTACCAGTTCGCGGTCAGCGTACTAAGACTAACGCACGTACCCGTAAGGGTCCGCGTAAGCCGATCAAGAAATAATCGGGGTATTTGAACAATGGCAAAAGCACCTATTCGTGCACGTAAGCGTGTAAGAAAACAAGTCTCTGACGGTGTGGCTCATATCCATGCTTCTTTCAACAACACAATCGTTACTATTACAGACCGTCAAGGTAACGCGTTGGGTTGGGCTACTGCCGGTGGTTCCGGTTTCCGTGGTTCTCGTAAATCTACTCCGTTTGCGGCTCAGGTTGCAGCAGAACGTTGCGCTGAAGCTGTTAAAGAGTACGGAATTAAGAACTTGGAAGTTATGGTAAAAGGACCTGGTCCTGGTCGTGAGTCAACTATCCGTGCATTAAACGCGGCTGGTTTCCGCATCACTAATATTACTGATGTGACTCCGATTCCTCATAACGGTTGTCGTCCACCGAAAAAACGTCGCGTTTAATAACGGTTTCGTTTTTAGGATAGTTGGAGAAAGAAAATGGCAAGATATTTGGGTCCTAAGCTCAAGCTGAGCCGTCGCGAAGGTACAGATTTATTTCTGAAATCTGGCGTTCGGGCGATTGACACCAAGTGTAAACTGGAACAAGCACCAGGTCAGCACGGCGCACGTAAACCGCGTCTGTCTGATTACGGTGTTCAGTTACGTGAAAAACAAAAAGTACGTCGTATTTACGGTGTTCTAGAGCGTCAATTCCGTAACTACTACAAAGAAGCAACACGTCTGAAAGGCAACACAGGTGAGAACTTACTTACTCTGTTAGAAGGTCGTCTGGATAACGTTGTTTATCGTATGGGCTTTGGCGCAACTCGCGCAGAAGCACGTCAGATGGTTAGCCACAAAGCAATCATGGTAAATGGTCGCGTGGTTAATATTGCTTCTTATCAGGTTTCCCCGAATGACGTAGTCAGCGTTCGTGAAAAATCGAAAAAACAGTCTCGTATTAAGGCTGCTTTAGAGCTGGCTGAACAGCGTGAAAAGCCAACATGGCTGGAAGTTGATGCTGCTAAGATGGAAGGTGTGTTCAAACGTATTCCTGAACGTACTGACTTGTCTGCGGACATTAACGAGCACCTGATCGTCGAGCTTTACTCCAAGTAAGGCTTAGCACCAAAGAGAGGACACAATGCAGGGTTCTGTGACAGAGTTTCTAAAACCGCGCCTGGTTGATATCGAGCAAGTGAGTTCGACGCACGCCAAGGTGACCCTTGAGCCATTAGAGCGAGGCTTCGGCCACACTCTAGGTAACGCACTGCGCCGTATTCTGCTTTCGTCTATGCCGGGTTGTGCGGTAACAGAGGTTGAGATTGATGGTGTACTGCATGAGTACAGCACCAAAGAAGGTGTTCAGGAAGATATCCTAGAAATACTGCTCAACCTTAAGGGGTTGGCGGTAAAAGTTCATGGTAAAGATGAAGTAATTCTTACTTTGAGCAAATCTGGCATTGGCCCTGTTATTGCAGCCGATATCATCCATGACGGTGATGTCGAAATCGTCAAGCCGCAGCACGTTATCTGCCACCTTACAGACGAAAACGCATCTATTAATATGCGTATCAAAGTTCAGCGTGGTCGTGGTTATGTGCCGGCTTCTGCCCGAATTCATTCGGAAGAAGATGAGCGCCCTATCGGTCGTTTACTAGTAGATGCGTGTTATAGCCCAGTTGAGCGAATCGCTTATACTGTGGAAGCAGCGCGTGTTGAACAACGTACCGACTTGGATAAGCTGGTAATCGAGATGGAGACTAACGGTACTATCGATCCAGAAGAATCGATTCGCCGTGCAGCGACTATCCTGGCTGAACAGCTTGAAGCTTTTGTTGACTTACGTGATGTTCGTCAGCCTGAAGTTAAAGAAGAGAAGCCAGAGTTCGATCCGATCCTGCTGCGCCCAGTTGACGATCTTGAATTGACTGTCCGCTCTGCTAACTGTCTGAAGGCAGAAGCAATCCACTACATCGGTGATCTGGTACAGCGTACTGAAGTTGAATTACTTAAGACGCCTAACCTTGGTAAGAAATCTCTTACTGAGATTAAAGACGTACTGGCGTCGCGTGGTTTATCTCTGGGCATGCGCCTTGAGAATTGGCCACCTGCAAGTATCGCTGATGAATAAGATCACAGGTTAAGGTTTTACTGAGAAGGATAAGGTCATGCGCCATCGTAAGAGTGGTCGTCAATTGAACCGCAACAGCAGCCATCGTCAGGCTATGTTTCGCAACATGGCAGGTTCTTTAGTTCGTCATGAAATCATCAAGACAACTTTGCCTAAAGCGAAAGAACTGCGTCGCGTCGTTGAGCCGCTGATTACTCTTGCCAAGACCGACAGCGTAGCTAATCGTCGTCTGGCATTCGCCCGTACTCGTGACAACGAAGTCGTGGCAAAACTGTTTACAGTATTAGGTCCGCGTTTTGCGAGCCGTGCAGGTGGTTACACTCGTATTCTGAAGTGTGGCTTCCGTGCAGGTGACAATGCTCCAATGGCTTACATTGAGCTTGTTGACCGTGCTGATTCTGAAACAGAAGCAGCTGCTGAATAATAAATTATTATTTAGCGAAGCGAATAAAAAGACCGGATTTTTTAATCCGGTTTTTTTATTGCTATAGATTAGCAATAAATTTAAATTTATTGGTTCCTCCCTTTAATGACTCGCTACTTCTTTATTTATGTGGGTGCTATATATTTACTTTTGAATATGCTGCTATTGTGCGAAAGTAAGTATTAAGTATCGCACTATATTTCAATTCTATTTTTTTGGTTATTTGTTATGCTTACTTATCATTAGTTTGAGGAGTGATCAATGTATCGCATCGGCCAAATTGCAAAATTAGCGAATGTTACAACAGATACTATCCGTTTTTATGAAAAACAAGGATTGATGGAACATGATAGACGGACAGAAGGTGGCTATCGTCTGTATACAGAACAAGATTTGCAAAGATTACGCTTTATTCGTTATGCCAAAGAGTTAGGCTTTACTCTGGATGCTATTACTGAGTTACTTTCAATTAGAGTCGATCCTGCGCATCATACTTGTGTAGAATCAAAACATATTGTTGATGCTAGGCTAGCAGAAGTTGAGGCTCGTCTAAAAGAAATGGAAAAGATGCGTGATTCTTTAAAAATGTTAAGCAATGCTTGCTGTGGAACCGCTCATGAAAGTACATATTGTTCAATTCTAGAAATACTTGAATCTGGAGCGACAAAGCAATAATATCTGCACTGAAGATTGTTGTTCTATGCTTTATGTTCTTTAATAATTTAAGAGGTTTTTATGTCTAGCAAATATCAGCACCAAAAAGGTGTGATCAAAGATAATGCGTTAGCTGCACTTGTTCATGATCCTTTATTTAGACAACGGGTAGAAAAAAATAAGAAAGGCAAAGGCAGCTATATGAGAAAGGCAAAACATAATAAGAAAGGTAACTGGGAGGCCAGTGATAACAAATATTTTCAATTGTTATCACTGGCCTTTTAGTTTTTATTTTTGCTGATTTTTTAATAGATCACGGATTTCTGTTAATAAAGTTTCTTCTGCTGAAGGTGCAGGTGGTGCTTTAGGTTGCTCTTCTTCTTGTCTGCGCATCTTATTAATTAATTTAATCGCACAGAAAATAGCAAACGCGACAATGGCAAAATCAAAAACAGTTTGTATAAAGGCACCATAGTTTAAGATAACGGCAGGTATATCCCCATGAGCCTCTCTTAGTACTAAACTAAATTGTTTAAAATCGATCCCTCCAATGAGTAAGCCTAATGGAGGCATAATCACATCAGCTACTAAGGATGAAACAATTTTTCCGAATGCGGCACCAATGATGACACCGACTGCCATGTCAACAACATTGCCTTTCATTGCAAATTCACGAAACTCTTTGAAAAAAGCCATAACCACCCCTTATTAGTATGGATCTAGATATAAAAATATGTGTTTAGATAATAATAATAGATCAGTATCAGTAACAATCACTACTATTCTTATTTCTACACTAGAGTTATAAGAAAAATGGACTAGGTTGGAACAGTTTTTCTACTTCAGGAACATATTTTTTATCTGTAATAAACATGATCACATGGTCACCTTGTTCTATTGAGTGACTTGCATTGGCAATAATGACATCTTCATTGCGGACAATGGCGCCGATAATTGTGCCTGGCGGAAGTTTGATATCTTGAATACGTCTACCGACAACTTTTGAGGTATTTTCATCACCATGTGCAATGGCTTCAATAGCTTCAGCAACACCGCGACGTAATGAGGAGACACTGACAATATCTGCTTTGCGAACATGACCTAATAGTGCTGAAATAGTGGCTTGTTGCGGAGAGATGGCAATATCAATGACTCCACCTTGGACTAAATCAACATAAGCACTGCGTTGAATAAGTACCATGGCTTTTTTTGCCCCCATACGTTTTGCGAGCATTGCGGACATGATATTTGCTTCATCATCATTAGTGAGTGCAATAAAGACATCGATTTGCTCAATATGCTCTTCAGCGAGTAGCTCTTGATCAGATGCATCACCATAAAACACGATAGTATCATGGAGGAGCTCTGCTAACTCGGTAGCACGTTGTTGATTATGCTCAATCAGCTTAACGCTATAATCTTTTTCTAATCTTGCCGCTAATCCTGCTCCAACGTTTCCGCCACCAACAATCATAATGCGTTTATAAGGTTTTTCTAATCGTTGTAGCTCACTCATTACTGCGCGAATATGTTGTGATGCCACCACGAAAAAGACCTCATCACCCGCTTCAATAATGGTCGATCCTTGAGGGCGAATAGGTCTATCTTGGCGAAAGATAGCCGCAACACGGGTATCAATATGTGGCATATGATCACGTAGAGTGGATAGTGCATTACCCACAAGTGATCCACCATAGTAGGCTTTTACTGCCACGATACTGACTTGACCTTCAGCAAAGTTTACTACCTGTAGGGCACCGGGGTATTGAATTAGTTTATAGATATAATCTATAACGAGGTGTTCCGGGGAGATGAGGTAATCAATAGGAATTGCTTCTGGTAAAAAAAGTTTATCTGCTTCACGAACAAATTCAGAGGCTCGGATACGAGCAACTTTATTGGGAGTATTAAATAAAGTATAAGCGACTTGGCATGCTATCATATTTGTTTCGTCAGAATTTGTGACGGCAACTAGCATATCCGCATCTTCAGCCCCCGCTTCTCTTAAGACTCTCGGATGAGATCCATGACCATTTACAACTCTTAAATCAAATTTATCTTGAAGTTGACGTAAACGGGTAGCATCAGTATCGACAACAGTAATATCGTTATTCTCACCGACAAGATTTTCAGCGAGAGTGCCACCCACTTGACCTGCGCCTAAGATAATAATTTTCATCGTCAGTTCTCAGAATATTCGATTAACAAATACAAGATCAATGTCTGTTAACATCGATCTTGTGTTGGAATAGTAGCTTCTTTTAGATCTGATATCATCTTTTATCAGAAGATCATTTTTTGTTGATCAGCGCATAAAAGAAGCCATCACCGCTATATTGCTCCGGTAAGCATTGATGCTGATAGTCACATTGAGCATCTTGCATTGACGATAAGAAGGCTGCAATTTGTTGGCTATTTTCTTCCGGTAAAATAGAACAAGTAGCATAAACTAATGTGCCCCCTGATTTTAGGTATGGCCATATAGCATGTAATATTTCTTTTTGAATTTGCGCTAACTGAGCTATGTCTTCATTACGACGTAGCCATTTGATATCTGGATGGCGACGTATAACGCCAGTTGCTGAGCAAGGAGCATCAAGTAAGATCCTGTCAAATTGCATATTTGCACACCATTGCTCTGGATAACGTCCATCACCACTTTTGACTGTGGCATGTAGTTTTAAGCGGTTTAGATTTTCTTTAACTCTGGCTAAACGTTGCTCATCGATATCAATGGCGAGAACATGCGCTTTAGGGGCTATTTCTAAGATATGGGTTGTTTTTCCCCCAGGGGCTGCACATAAATCAAGAATTTGTTCGTTATTTTGTGGCGCTAATAATTCTGCACAACGCTGAGCGCTGCGGTCTTGAACAGTGACCCAGCCCTCATTAAACCCTGGTAACAGGTGAACATTACAAGGTGTTTCTAAACGAATAGCATTGGGATGGTGGTCATCGGAGAACGCGCTGATCCCTTCTTTTTCAAGCAGCGCTAAGTACTGTTCACGTGAATGATGTATTTGATTTACCCGTAACCACATTGGTGGCTTTTGGTTATTTCCTTCAATAATACTTTCCCATAGCTCAGGGTAGGCGTTTTTTATTCGTGTAAGTAACCAAGAAGGGTGCAAATAGCGGCTATCATTATTTTGGAAACGTTCCATTAATACATCTTGTTGACGCTGAAATTGGCGTAATACACCGTTAATTAACCCTTTTAATTGTGGTTTTTTCAGTGCGATCGCACCATTAACAGTTTCAGCGAGTGCTGCATGGGCAGGAACTCGAGTATAAAGGAGCTGATATAAACCGACCATAATGAGGTAATGTAAAATTCGTTGTTTACCTTTCAGTGGTTTATCCATTAGTTGTTGGATGATCCATTCTAGCTGGGGTAAGGTACGTAAGGTACCAAAGCAGAGCTCTTGCAAGAGCGCTTTGTCTTTATCTGAAATGTTTTTTTGTAATTCAGGGATCACCGAACTTAATGATAAGCCTTGATCTAAAACTTGAGCTATTGCCTTTGCTGCAATACTGCGTAAGTTGTATGACGTTTTCATAGTGAATTAGCGTTTATATATTGGCCGCCAGAGAAGAATAATATTGGCGTAAAAAAAAGATCCCCCTGAAATATTGTTATTTCAAGGGGTAGTATCATTATTGAATGATTTTCCCAGGGGTAAACCAATCTCTTTTGGAATTTAGGAAATCGGCTGATGCCATAGGTTTTTTACCTGATGGTTGAAGCTTGGTGATATTTAAAATGCCTTCACCTGTTACGATATAAATGCCTGTTTTATCTGCTTTTAATAATGTACCTGGTATTTGATTGGTATTATCCGACGCGATAACTTGCGCTTCCCATACTTTCACCGGCTGATCATCGAGCATAAAAAAGCTCATAGGCCATGGATTAAACGCTCTAATACAACGTTCTATCTGTTGTGCAGATAACGACCAATTAATTTTTGCTTCTTCCTTTGATAGCTTTTCTGCGTAATTCGCTAGGCTATCATCTTGTTTTTCCGCTTTTAACTCACCGCTAATGATAAGATCTAATGTATTAATTAGTGCTTTAGGCCCCAGCTCTGCTAATTTAGCATAAAGAGAAGCACTCGTGTCTTGATGAGTAATTGGGCATGATGCTTTATAAAGCATATCGCCAGTATCTAAACCAACATCCATTTGCATAATGGTGACGCCAGTTTCTGTATCGCCCGCCCATAAGGCACGTTGGATAGGTGCAGCACCTCGCCATTTAGGTAGAAGAGAGCCATGGACGTTTAAGCAACCCAAACGAGGGATATCAAGTACTGCTTTGGGTAAAATCATACCATAAGCAACAACAATCATAACGTCAGGTTGTAGTGCTTTGATCCACTCATGATTCTCTTCTGGTTTTAACGATGTCGGTTGATAAACAGGAATGTTATTAGTTAATGCCAGTTCTTTCACTGGATTAATCGTCAGCTTCTTACCTCTTCCTGCGGGTTTATCTGGTGGCGTTAATACCCCAACAATATGATGTTGAGTTGATAACAGAGCAGCTAAATGTCGGGCTGCAAAGTCGGGTGTTCCCGCAAAGATAATACGTAATGAATCAGACACGTTTTTTTCCTGTTACAAGTAAATCTCTATTGTCCCGCTTTTGCTCTTCTCTTATCGAGCTTTTCAACTTTCTGGCGGATACGTTGGCGCTTTAATGGAGATAAATAATCCACAAATAATTTGCCAACTAAATGATCCATCTCATGTTGAATACAAATAGCGAGTAAGTCATCAGCTTCTAATTCAAAAGGTTGTCCGTTGTAATCAAGCGCTTTTACTTTTACGCGCTCTGCACGAGGCACAAATGCGCGTTGTTCAGGTATTGATAAACAACCTTCCTCTATTCCGGTATCACCTTCCTGATCAAGAAGTTCTGGGTTAATGAGTACCAGTTTTTGATCTCGTGTTTCAGAGATATCAATGACGATGATGCGCTGGTGGATATCCACCTGTGTCGCAGCTAAACCGATACCTTCTTCCAAATACATTGTTTCAAACATATCATCGACAATTTTTTGAATTTCGGCATCAACTTTTTCGACTGGCTTTGCAATGGTGCGAAGGCGCTCGTCTGGATAATGTAATACGTGTAATACTGCCATAATTTATTTGGACTGTTTCTAAAATGTGAATGAGAATTAACGTCTATTCTAGACATTTATTGTCTGGATTGACAGTATTTGCTGAGTTTAGCACTCACCTTGTATGTTAAAAAATAACACTAGGATAATGCATGGATGCCAGAGAAATATGGATAAGACTTAATGTTGTTTCAAGATTGCCAGTAAATAAAGCGATTAAGGTGGTGGAATACTTACAATCATTGACGCAACTAAATCGTAAAGTGTTACTAGAATGTGGCCTATCAGAACAACAAAGTCACCAATTTATGAGGCTTCAGGCAAATTGTGTCAAAAGTACATTAAAGTGGCTAGATAAAAATGAATCATCACTCTTAACAATTTCTGATTCAGATTATCCTTTGCTATTAAAACAAATATCTTCTCCACCTCTTTTGCTTTTTGTTGCAGGTAATAAAGAGCATTTAAAAAGCACACAAATTGCATTAATTGGTAGTAGAGATGCTACACAGTATGGAACTAAGTGGGCGACTTATTTTGCACAACAGCTCGTGAAAAATAAATTCACAATTACAAGCGGGTTGGCGCAAGGAATTGATGGTGTTGGACATCGTAGTGCTTTAAAACATCATGGCGTCACTATTGCTGTATTAGGGAGTGGTTTAGAACAAATTTACCCATCATTTCATCGTCGACTAGCAGAGCAAATCAAAGAGTCGGGTGTTCTTGTTTCAGAGCATCTCCCGATGGCACCTCCTTTAGCTCGTCATTTCCCGCAAAGGAATAGAATTATTAGTGGATTGAGTTCAGCTCTCTTAATTGTAGAAGCTGGCATAAAAAGTGGATCTTTAATCACTGCCAATTATGCTCTACAACAAGGCAAAGAATTGTTTGTGTTACCCGGATTACTCGGTGATTCACACTTTGAAGGAAATCATCAGTTGCTAAAACAGGGGGCGAATTTAGCCTCTTCGCCAGATGATATTATGGAATATTTAAATAGCTCTTTGCAGTGGTTAATCTTTAATCATAATGATGATTTACAGGACGAGCATATCGCAGAGGTTGGCTCAGCTACCAACAATAAAAAAGAGTCCAGCAATATGCCATTAGAAATTGAAAAACTTACACCCACTCAACAGCAATCAATAAATTTGATATTGCCTTTGTTAGGTTTTGATAAAGCTATCCCGATTGATATTATTGCGAATAAGAGCGGTTTATCCACATCAGATTTAGCTCCTCTTTTATTAGAGCTTGAGCTTATCGAAAAAGTCGCTATTGTGGCGGGTGGCTATATTCGATTGGAATAAGTGTTATGAGGTAAGACAATGGCAAAAATAATGCCGTTTACGCATCCATCTGAGCAAGAAAAATGTCCTGAATGTGGCAGTGATTTAATTATAAGAAATGGTGGCCATGGCCCTTTTCTAGGATGTTCTGCTTATCCTAATTGCCATTATATTAAGGCGTTGAAATCTCAAGGCGATGGACAGGTTATTAAAGTATTAGAAGGACAGCCTTGCCAATGTTGTGGCGCAGATTTAGTTTTACGACAAGGTAAGTTTGGCATGTTTATAGGCTGTAGCAATTATCCTGCTTGTGAGCATATAGAACAAATTGATAAACCTGATGAGACTGTGATTCATTGTCCTCAGTGCGAGAAGGGCAAATTATTACAGCGTAAGTCTCGGTTTGGTAAAATATTTTATGCTTGTAACCAATATCCTGAATGTCAATTTGTACTAAATAACAAACCGATTAATGGTGAGTGCGAATATTGTCATTATCCATTATTGATGGAAAAGAGGTCTTCTCAAGGAGTAAGATTAGTGTGCGCCAGCAAATTGTGTGGCAAGCAACAAACAAAAAGAGAAGAACATGAATAACGAAGTATCACCTGTAAATAATACAATTATAGAAGCACTGCAAAATAATCAAGTTATTGCCTATCCAACAGAAGCTGTGTTTGGTGTCGGTTGTGATCCTGATAGTGAAAGCGCGGTAATGGCATTACTTGAGTTAAAACAGAGAGCCATTGAGAAAGGGCTTATTTTAATTGCTGATAACTATGAACAATTAAAACCTTATATTGATGATAACGCATTGACTCAAGAACAGCGAGAGCGGATGTTTGCCTCTTGGCCAGGCCCAATCACTTGGGTTATTCCAGCTAAGTCAACAACGCCAAAATGGCTAACAGGGCGGTTTTCTTCCTTAGCTGTAAGGGTCACGGATCACCCTATTGTGAAAGCATTATGTGTGGCTTATGGCAAACCATTAGTATCAACCAGCGCAAATTTAAGCGGACTTCCTCCATGCCGTAGTGTTGAAGAAGTACAAGAGCAGTTTCGTAATCGAATTGCTATTGTAAATGGCGAGGTTGGTGGCAGAAAAAATCCTTCTGAAATTAGAGATGCACTCACAGGTGAGCTATATCGACAAGGATAATGATGCTATGGAAAAATATGTAGTGATGGGCAATCCCATTGAACATAGTCAATCTCCTTTTATTCATCAGCTTTTTTCGAAACAGTCAGGGATTGATTATGAATATGGGCGTTTACTGGTTCCATTAGGTGAATTTGATAAAGTAGCAACGCAATTTTTTTCTCAAGGTGGACGTGGAGCTAATGTTACCGTTCCTTTTAAGGAAGATGCTTTTCGCTTTGTGGATAAATTAACACAAAGAGCACAAGCCTGTGGTGCTGTTAATACTATTTTAAAATTAGATGACGGCACGTTATTAGGTGATAATACTGATGGTCAGGGCTTAATTCTTGATTTAGCTAGGTTGGATTTTATTATCCCCGGAAAAATATTATCGGTTCTTGTTATTGGGGCTGGTGGTGCTACACGAGGGATATTATTACCATTATTAAATTATAATTGTGATATTACTTTGACTAATCGCACTGTTGAAAAAGCACAACAATTAGCACAAGAATTTAGCCAATTTGGTACAATTAGAGCTAGTGCTCCACAAAATGTTACAGATAAACATTACGATCTAATTATTAACGCCTCTTCATCTAGTATGACGGACGATATTCCACCTATACCTGATAGTGCTTATGGTTTTAAAACTGCTTGTTATGATTTGTATTATAAGGCAGGTATGACTTCTTTTTTATACCATGCATTAAAAAATGGTAGTACACGCTTATCTGATGGCCTAGGTATGCTGGTAGGGCAAGCCGCTTATGCCGTTGAGTTATGGTATGAGCGAGTACCTGATATTAATCCAACAATAAATATTTTAAGAGAAAATTTGAATAAATGAATCAATCCATTCAATTTCCTGATCGTGAGCAGTGGCTTGAAGATCAAAATTGCGTTCTTTTCCCTATCATGGTCAATGGAATGTTATTTGATTGCCAAATCACTGAACAAGAGCTAAAGGCACGCTTTGGTGATAATAGTAATGGTCTTTGTTTGTTTAAACAGCATCGATGGGAAATTGAAGAAGAATTTGAAGAGTTGGCTAAGCTGTATGAAGTGTCAACTCTTCATCCATTTTACTGTTTATCAATGGCGGAATGAGCCGTTGATAAATAGTCGTTCTTCCACTTTACGTAATTATTAGCAGAGTAGATAAAGTGTTGTATTTCTGCGGGCGTGAGTGGGCGGATCTTTTTTACTGGGCTACCTAAATAAAGAAAACCACTTTCTAGTCGTTTACCAGGTGGTACTAGGCTTCCTGCGCCGATCAAGACATTATCTTCAATAATTGCACCATCAAGTAAAATTGATCCCATGCCGACTAATACTCGGTTTCCGATTGTACACCCATGTAACATTGCTTTGTGTCCAACAGTCACATCATCACCGATGATGAGAGGAAAACCATTAGGGGTATTTTCTGATGCATGTGTAACATGTAGCACTGAGCCATCTTGAATATTAGTCCTTGCTCCTACACTGACATAGTTAACATCACCGCGGATCACAACCATTGGCCAAATGCTGACATCTTCACTAAGGCGTACATCACCAATAACAGTGGCTGTCACGTCAATATAAACATCTTTAGCAATGGAAGGTGATAAGTGTAAGTAACTTCTAATAGTGGAATGGCTCATGATTGACCTCATACGAATATTGTGGCGGTACTTTGCTGTAATTGTAATATAGAAAAGCATAGCAGTGAGCAGGTATATCTGACGAGAGAATAATCCAGAGTATTATTTTTAACTGAAATAAATAGCGATGATAATAAAAGTAAGTGGATCGATGATGATCGATAGAAGATAACGAATAGACAAAACGGTTATTGCTAGTATAATTTTTGTGCTACTAGCGGGGTTTTAGTGTCAAAAATAGACGCGTAGCTTAAAAATAGAGCGAACAGAAAAAAAATTGAAATAAATACTTGCGCTAATCTGAGAAGCCCCTATAATGCGCACCCACTGACCGACGATGAGCTGACAACAGCAACGACGGAAAGGGAAGAGAAAAGAAAAAAGTTTGAAAAAACTCTTGACTCTTCAGAGGAATAGCGTAATATACGCCTCCTCGCAACAACGCAGAAGACCGGAAACGGCAGCGATAGTTGCACTGCTCTTTAACAAATTATCAGACAATCTGTGTGGGCACTCGCAGAGACGATATCTTCTAAAAAATTAGATGTATCAAGTCTTGAAGAGTGACTAACAAGTTAATTCATATAATGAATAAGCTAAGTTTTCGATTTCTTTGAGCATCAAACACTTTTAATTGAAGAGTTTGATCATGGCTCAGATTGAACGCTGGCGGCAGGCCTAACACATGCAAGTCGAGCGGTAACAGGAGAAAGCTTGCTTTCTTGCTGACGAGCGGCGGACGGGTGAGTAATGTATGGGGATCTGCCCGATAGAGGGGGATAACTACTGGAAACGGTGGCTAATACCGCATAATGTCTACGGACCAAAGCAGGGGCTCTTCGGACCTTGCACTATCGGATGAACCCATATGGGATTAGCTAGTAGGTGGGGTAAAGGCTCACCTAGGCGACGATCTCTAGCTGGTCTGAGAGGATGATCAGCCACACTGGGACTGAGACACGGCCCAGACTCCTACGGGAGGCAGCAGTGGGGAATATTGCACAATGGGCGCAAGCCTGATGCAGCCATGCCGCGTGTATGAAGAAGGCCTTAGGGTTGTAAAGTACTTTCAGCGGGGAGGAAGGTGATAAGGTTAATACCCTTATCAATTGACGTTACCCGCAGAAGAAGCACCGGCTAACTCCGTGCCAGCAGCCGCGGTAATACGGAGGGTGCAAGCGTTAATCGGAATTACTGGGCGTAAAGCGCACGCAGGCGGTCAATTAAGTCAGATGTGAAAGCCCCGAGCTTAACTTGGGAATTGCATCTGAAACTGGTTGGCTAGAGTCTTGTAGAGGGGGGTAGAATTCCATGTGTAGCGGTGAAATGCGTAGAGATGTGGAGGAATACCGGTGGCGAAGGCGGCCCCCTGGACAAAGACTGACGCTCAGGTGCGAAAGCGTGGGGAGCAAACAGGATTAGATACCCTGGTAGTCCACGCTGTAAACGATGTCGATTTAGAGGTTGTGGTCTTGAACCGTGGCTTCTGGAGCTAACGCGTTAAATCGACCGCCTGGGGAGTACGGCCGCAAGGTTAAAACTCAAATGAATTGACGGGGGCCCGCACAAGCGGTGGAGCATGTGGTTTAATTCGATGCAACGCGAAGAACCTTACCTACTCTTGACATCCAGCGAATCCTTTAGAGATAGAGGAGTGCCTTCGGGAACGCTGAGACAGGTGCTGCATGGCTGTCGTCAGCTCGTGTTGTGAAATGTTGGGTTAAGTCCCGCAACGAGCGCAACCCTTATCCTTTGTTGCCAGCACGTAATGGTGGGAACTCAAAGGAGACTGCCGGTGATAAACCGGAGGAAGGTGGGGATGACGTCAAGTCATCATGGCCCTTACGAGTAGGGCTACACACGTGCTACAATGGCAGATACAAAGAGAAGCGACCTCGCGAGAGCAAGCGGAACTCATAAAGTCTGTCGTAGTCCGGATTGGAGTCTGCAACTCGACTCCATGAAGTCGGAATCGCTAGTAATCGTAGATCAGAATGCTACGGTGAATACGTTCCCGGGCCTTGTACACACCGCCCGTCACACCATGGGAGTGGGTTGCAAAAGAAGTAGGTAGCTTAACCTTCGGGAGGGCGCTTACCACTTTGTGATTCATGACTGGGGTGAAGTCGTAACAAGGTAACCGTAGGGGAACCTGCGGTTGGATCACCTCCTTACCTAAGAGATACGTGTTATGTG